>JANXYD010000046.1 GCA_025350265.1 Hyphomicrobiaceae bacterium
TCGCGTCGACAACGTGCACGGCGATCGGTTTCTTGTCTGTTCTTGTCCACCGCTGAGTGCGTACGAAGAGATCGAACCCACCGGTACATAACTGGAGTACGCGCATGCGAACCGACATCGTACTCACCGTCATCGGTCCCGACCGGCCGGGGCTGGTGAGTGCCCTCGCGCAAACGGTGGCTGACGGCGGTGGCAACTGGCTCGACGCACGCATGGCCTCCCTCGCCGGGCAGTTTGCGGGCATTCTGTTGGTTGGGGTGGAAGCCAAGAAGGCCGATGCACTCGTCGATGCTTTGAAGGCGCTGGAAAAGCGGGGGCTGCGGTTTGTCTTTGAGAAAAACCACACAGCGGTTGCGCATGAGGCCGCACGCACTTTGACGCTTGAACTGGTCGGCCTCGACCGACCAGGCATCGTGCGCGACATCTCCCACGTCGTGGCCGCGCAACAGATCAGCATCATCGACCTGGAAACCGAACTTGTCAGCGGATCATTTTCTGGTGAAGCGATGTTCAAGGCACGCGCTGTATTGACCGTTCCGGATACAGCCGACATCGGCGCACTGCGTACATCGCTCGAATCCCTCGCGAACGAATTGATGGTCGACCTCAGTCTCGACGCTTGAACTGCCGACCGCGCACCCCCGCCGTCTACGTCATCGAATACTGAAGGACCGTTGCTATGAGCACCGCCACCCCGTCCTTGAGCCGCACACCACTCTACGCGCTGCATCTTGAATTGGGCGCGCGGATGGTTCCCTTCGCCGGCTATGAGATGCCCGTGCAATATCCGATGGGCGTATTGCAGGAACACCTGCACACACGAGCCGAGGCCGGCCTGTTCGACGTTTCGCACATGGGGCAGGTGCGCCTGTCAGGGGCGGACGCGGCAATGGCGCTTGAGACACTGGTGCCGGTCGACGTGATCGGGCTCCAATCGGGCCAACAGCGATATGCCGTGTTCACAAACGACGCTGGCGGCATTCTCGACGACTTGATGGTTGCGCGCCTGGGCGGCGATCTTTTGATCGTCGTCAATGCCGCATGCAAGGACCAGGATATAGCCCACATGCAGCGGGGGTTGGCCGGCAAATGCCAGATAACGCCGTTGCCAGATCGTGCCCTGCTCGCCTTGCAAGGCCCGAAGGCGAGCGCGGTGCTGGCGCAGTTTGCACCTGATGCGGCTTCGATGAAATTCATGGCTGTCGCGACGCTGCGGCTATGCGGAGTGGACTGCGTGGTTTCGCGGTCTGGCTACACCGGCGAGGACGGCTACGAGATTTCGGTACCCGCAACGCATGCCGAGGAACTGGCGCGCGCGCTGCTCGCCCATTCCGAGGTGCAACCCATCGGACTTGGGGCGCGCGACTCGTTGCGGCTAGAGGCGGGCCTCTGCCTTTATGGTCATGATATCGACGCAACGACGACCCCTGTCGAAGGAAGTCTCGTGTGGGCGCTGTCGAAAGTCAGGCGGGCGGGCGGCGCGCGCGCCGGAGGCTATCCGGGTGACGCAGTCGTCGAGCGGCAGATCGCCGACGGCGTAACGCGCAAACGCGTGGGGCTGCGCTGTCTCGAAAAAATGCCGGCGCGCGAGGGGGCCAAGCTGTTTTCGAGTGCGGACAGTGGCGCTGAGCAGATCGGCGCGATTACCAGCGGTGCGCCCGCTCCGACCTTCGGCGCGCCGATCGCGATGGGATATGTCGAGACGCCGTTTGCGGCCACGGGCACACGACTGTTTGCCGAAGTGCGCGGCAAACGCATCGCCATGGACGTTATGCGCACACCGTTTGTGCCCCAGCGCTATTATCGCGGTTAGCTGTTGCTGCGAATTCAATATCGCTTTTGTTTATGTGATTTCTAATAGAAAGACAGGTCTCGATGCAATTTCACCTCAACGGTTTCAAAGCTGGAAACCCCGCAATTTCGGAACCATCCGAACAGCACAAGGCGCAACCGAGATCCGACCAACTTCCCGGCGAAGTGGATGTGTTGATCGTCGGTTGCGGGCCGGCTGGCTTGACCCTGGCCGCACAGCTCGCGGTCTTTCCCGACATCAAGACGTTGATCGTGGATCAGAAGTCTGGCCCGCTGCTGCTTGGCCAGGCCGATGGTGTAGCCTGCCGCACCATGGAAATGTTCGAAGCCTTCGGTTTCAGCGAACGCGTGCTTAAGGAGTCGTGTTGGGTCAACGAGACAACGTTCTGGAAGCCGGACGACACCGACAAGGACCGCATCGTTCGCCACGGCCGGACACAAGATGTCGAGGACGGACTTTCGGAGTTTCCCCACGTCATCATCAATCAAGCGCGCGTGCACGATTTTTATCTCGACGTCATGCGCAATGCACCGAGCCGGCTGGAACCGTATTATTCGCGACGGCTGCAGAACTTATCCACCGCTGCCAATGCGAGCGGCACGCATCCGGTGACCGTCAAGCTAGAGCGGACCGACCCCGGGCATGAAGGACAGATAGAATCGGTGAAGACGCGCTATGTCGTGGGTTGCGACGGTGCGCGAAGTGCAGTGCGCCAGTCGCTCGGGCGCGAACTGCGAGGCGATTCCGCCAGCCAGGCCTGGGGTGTGATGGATGTGCTCGCCGTCACGAACTTTCCGGATATCCGGATGAAGGGATTGATCCAGTCTGCCGACGAGGGCAGCATCGTGCTCATCCCACGCGAAGGCGGCTATCTCGTCCGGATCTACGTCGAACTCGACAAGCTCAGCGAAAACGAACGCGTGTCGAGCCGGAACATCACCATCGACCGCCTGATCGCCGCCGCGCAGCGGATCCTTCGGCCCTATACACTCGACGTGAAGGAAGTCGCCTGGTGGTCGGTCTACGAAATCGGCCAGCGGCTTTGCGACAAGTTCGACGACGTGCCCGAGGCGGACCTCGAGCATCGGCTACCTCATGTCTTCATTGCCGGTGACGCCTGTCACACGCATAGCCCAAAGGCCGGGCAAGGCATGAACGTCTCCATGCAGGACAGTTTCAATCTGGGTTGGAAGCTCGCGGCGGTGCTGCAAGGCCGTAGCCCACCTTCGCTGCTTCACTCCTACTCGGCCGAACGTCAGACGATCGCCAAGGAGTTGATCGACTTTGATCGCGAGTGGGCCACGTTGCTGAGTGCGCCATTGAAATCAGCAACGAATAGCGGCGGCGTCGATCCGGCCGAAGTGCAGCGCTATTTCGTCCAACATGGACATTACACGGCGGGCACCGCAACAAAATACAGGCCGTCGATCATCTCGGCTGGACCGGTGCATCAGCAGTTGGCGAAGGGCTTTGTGATCGGCACCCGCTTCCACTCGGCACCGGTCATTCGGTTGGCGGATGCCAAGCCGATGCGCCTGGGTGACACGACGAAAGCGGACGGCCGGTGGCGGATTTTTGCGTTCGCCGACAATCAAGATCCGACGGCAACAGGCTCCCGCATCGAAAGGCTTTGCGACTTCCTCGTTGGCGACAAGCGGTCACCGCTCGGCAAGTTCACACCGGTGGGTGTCGATATCGACTCCGTGATCGATGTCCGAGCCATATTCCAACAAACCTTTCGGGCCTTGGATCTCGCAGCCATGCCGCAGCTGCTGCTGCCCCGGAAGGGCCGCTACGGGCTGTGCGACTACGAGAAAATATTCTGTCCGGATTTGCGCGGCGGCGTCGACATCTTCGACATGCGTGGCATCGATCGCGAACGGGGATGCGTGGTTGTCGTGCGGCCCGACCAGTACGTTGCGCATGTGCTGCCGATCGACGCCCACGACGAACTCGCGGCTTTCTTCGACGCCTTCATGCTGCCTATGGCTTGAGCCGCTTGCTTCTGAAGTTCGGCGATCTGTCCACGGCGAACGCCTCGTGAACGGTTAACCGTTTCCGGGGCGTCATCAATCGGCGTGACTTCCTTCTATCGCGATATCGCTACGCGCTCTATTGTCGACAGATCGGGCGTCCGCACGGACGGGCGATCGGGAGCAGACACGCGCGAATGGCGGGCAAAAAGACGATGGGGTCACCGGTTCGATTGAGATTATCGATCGAGATGCTCGGACCGTTCGCCCTGCGTGTCGGCACCACGAAGGTTAGCCTCACTCGCGAGAGGGGGCGCGCACTACTCGCACATCTTGCTTTGACCGCGACCGGTCGCATGAGCCGGCATAAGCTCGTCGGCGTGCTGTGGAACGACATGGCCGAGGCGAATGCCTTGACCTCGCTGCGGCAAGTACTGCCGGAAATCCGCAAGGCGTTTGCGGCTGTGGGCTTCGATGGGTTCTCAACGAGCCGAACCGAGGTCGCCCTGGATCTCCAAGCCGTCTCCGTCGACGTGCTCGACGTGCTGGCGCTGGCACAGGCTGGGCAAGTGCATCCGCTGTTGTTTCGTGCCCCACGCGTGTTTGAAGGCCTGCTCGAAGACTTCGCGGAGATGGATCCGGGCTACCGGACATGGCTGCTGTCGGAGCGGCAGTCGCGGCATGATCAGGTCATCCGCCTGCTGCAAACGGCGATGGTCGATAAGAGCCGATCGCAACGCGACCGGAGCGAGCTTGCGCACGCCGTCTTCAATCTCGACCCGACCCACGAGCGCGCGGCACGGCTGCTGATCCAGGGGCATTGGGACCAGGGCGACGTCGGCGGCGCGTTCGGCATCTATAAGCGTTTGTGGGACATCCTGGCGCAGGATTACGACGCTGTGCCGTCCGAGGAAACGATGGATTTGGTTGTTGAATTGCGACTGGAGCAACCAGATTCGCCGGCCCCGATGAGGCTGGCGGCGGACAAGCCACGTGACACCACTCGGGACTTGAGCGGGGGGCGCGCTCGCACCATTCAACAGCGCCTCGTGTCCATCCTGTCGACCGACCTGGGCGAGACGGCAGACACCGGGGGTTCGCGCCCGAAACACGCCAGCGACCGGTTGCGGCAGATGCACGCAATCGCAGCCAACATCATTGAACGCCATCACGGTCGGCTCGTGCGTAACGACGGCGCTGTCTTGCTGGCCGTGTTTGAAAGCCCGGTGGAGGCGACGGTTTGCGCGATCGAAATCGAACGGCACGCGACCGATGCGATGTCGGCTGCGCCGAAGACCTCTCGCTTGCAATGCCGCATCGGGCTCAATATCGGCGACGCTGTCCTCGAGGGGGACGACCTGTCGGGCGCGGCCGTCGACCTGACGGAATGCCTGCGGCGCGTATCCGACGGCAACGTCATCGCGTCAGAATCGATGCGGACTATTATCGGCGATAAGCCAGGCCTCGCCTTCCAGAGCCTCGGTACACGTGTGTTCGACGGTTTCCAACACGAGGTGCAGTTCTATCGACTGCTGGCCGATCGCGGTGGCCCACAACTCGACGGCACGAGCGTCCAAAACGTTGTCAATCTCGCAGCCCCGGTGCCCGGGTTCGGAGACCAACCCGCGCTCGCCGTGCTGCCGTTCGAGACGGTCGGTACCAAGTCCGATCCCGGCCATGTCGGCGACGGATTGACGGAAGACATCATCAACGGATTGTCGAAGCTTCGATGGCTGCCGACGATTGCGCGCAACTCTTCGTTCCTGTTCCGTGGCGGACATCTTGAGCCAAAGGAAATCGGGCGTGCGCTTGGCGCGCGCTATCTGTTGACCGGTTCGATCCGCAAAACCGGCCGGCGGATGCGGCTGTCGGTGGCGCTGGTCGATGCACTTTCGGCACGGAACCTGTGGAACGCGGTGTATGACGGCACCTCAACCGATATCTTCAAGATGCAGGACGACATCTCGATGCGCGTGGTGGGGACGCTCGACAGCCAGGTGGACCATGCCGAGCAGGCGCGCGCGCATGCGACCCAGTCGGACGATCTCGACGTGCGCGGATTGATCTGGCGCGGCCGCTGGCATCAGAACCGGCTGACGCGGGACGACGCCGCCGAAGCGCGTCGCCTTTTCGATGGGGCATTGCAGGCCGATCCGAACTCGGCGGAAGCGCTCATTCAGATGGCGTGGTGGTACTGTTGGAACGTCTGGACCCAACGCGGTCCCCGTGCCCAACTGCAGGAGATGCGACGCCTTGCACAGCGGGCCATGCTGTCGGATCCGCTCGACGGGCGCGCCCATATGCTGGCCGGCATCGCCGAAAACATGCTGCGGAACCCGGATACCGGACTGCTGTTTCTGCGTCAGGCCCTCGACTTGACGCCGAGCCTCGCCGTTGCGCACTCCTCGATCGGCAGCAGCTACATGCTCGCGGGTAAACCCGAAAAAGCGATCGAGCCGCTGCTTACAGCGCTGCGGCTCAGTCCGCACGACCTCTACGTTTTCCACGCTCTCGGCGAGCTTGCCTCCGTCCACTACATGCTCGGGCAGTGGGACGAGGCGCTGGAATTCGCCGACAAGTCTTTGAGCCTGCGGCCGTCTTATTGGTACCCAAGCGTCATTCGAGTCGGGGCGCTCGCGCGAAATGGCGATTTCGTTGCGGCGCGTCGCGCCGAGGATGAATTGCGCGCGCGCCACCCGAAGTTCTCCACCTCCTACATTGAATGGTTGCCGTTCAAGGACCAGCGCTGGAATACCTACTTCGCCGATGGCCTCGAACTCGTCCGCCAGCACGCAGATTTCGCAGAGCAAGACCTTCCACGTTAACTATTTCAAATCGTTCACTACCTACGTCACCCGATTAGCGGCAAGATTGCTTGTGCGATTTTTTGAAGGGACCCATTTTTATGTTCAAATTTCCAAAACCCGCCGTCAAATATTACGACAAGATCAAGCACGATCAGGCCGAGACACTCCGGCTCCACATCGAGCGCGCCGTCAATTTCACTGACATGGCGGCCAAGGGCATCGGTGCGAGCATCGGCAGTCTGGTGTTTAGCTGGCTCGGGGGCATCCTATCGGTGTTCCGCGCCGTGTGGCCGATACCGCGCTTCGGCCGGCTGGCGATGGTGACGCGCTATGAGGACGTCAAGGAAGTTCTGGATCGGCACGACGTCTTCGAGGTGCCCTTCGGCCTGGAAATGACCGAACTCGCAGGCGGCACCAATTTCGAGCTCGGCATGAAAGATGGCGCCGGCCACACGCAGATGAAGGCGCAGATCCTCGCAGCCTTCCATGCCAGCGATATCGACGCGATCGTCAAGCCATTCTCGGCGAAAGTGGCGAACGCGCTGCTCGATGATTGCGATGGCCGGATCGACGCGATGCGCGACTTACTCACGCGCGTGCCGACCGAGGTGTGCGGCGAATATTTCGGTCTCCGCATCGACGATCCCGACGGCTTTGCGGAATGGTCGATGGCGGTCAGCAAATTGCTGTTCGGCGATCCCTTGGGCGACGCGACCACGCGCCGTTTGGCGCTCGCTGCGGGATTGCGGCTCGGTCAGGTCATCGACCAATCGATGATATCTGCAAAAAAAGCCGCGCCCGGCAGCGCCCTCGCCAATACCGTGCTCGGACGATTGTGCGCCATGCAAGCGGCCGGATCGAGTGCGGCTCCCGGCCCGACCGACGGCGCGATCCGCGCCATGATGATGGGCTTGGCGACCGGTTTTGTGCCGACCAACACACTCGCCTCCGGCCATATCCTCGAAGTGCTGCTCGAGAAGAAGGAGGCGATGGAGGCTGCATGCGCGGCGGTCGCGAACGGCGACGATACGCGCCTCGAACTCTGTCTCTTCGAAGCGCTGCGCTTCAATGCGCCGCTGACGCCGGGTCCCTACCGCTATACTGTTTGCGACTACACGATCGCCGCCGGAACGCGGCGCGCAACTTTGATTCCCGCCGGCACGACGGTCATCGTGGCAACGCAGTCGGCGATGTTCGACCACCGCAAGATCGACGCGCCGCAGGCGTTCCGTCCCGATCGTCCGGCAGCAGACGACCTGTTGTTCGGAAACGGACTGCACTGGTGCCTTGGTGCTTATCTCGCGCGGGCGCAGATCACCCAGACGTTCAAGGCGCTGCTGCAGCGGAGCAACCTCAAGCCGGCGATGGGCGCGGCCGGACGACTGAAAACCGTGGGCCCCTTCCCGCGCAATCTCTGGATGACATTCGAGCCCAACGTCGGCCATGCCGCCCAGACGCTGGTGACGATTTGTGCTCCCATTTCCGCCGGCACGCCGCCGGAGGATGTCGAAGCGGCACTCGACGCGCTCGGCAATCCCGCCCTGCCAGCCATCGCGCGTGCGTTGGACGGCACCCGCCGCGTTCACTTCGCGAGCATGTCGGTCATTCGAGGCGAACAGGATCGGGCCGACGCATCGAAGCACGAGCCATCCCAACTGCTTTTCGAACTTGTTGTCGACGGATCGTCGGGCTCGGCGATCGACGCGATCGTCGAGGCCGCCGGCGAAATGTTGCTGCCGGTGTTCAGGATCGCCTGCGGCGTCAGGGAAACGAGCGATCTGCCGGCTTTCTTTGAAGGCCATAACGTGGAGCTTGTGCCCGGTTTTGGCGGCATGTACCGATTGCTGGCGAAAACCGCTCCTGCCGGCACGACCGGCCTCAACTTCAACGGCACGCCCGGCCAGCCCGTCGACAAGATCCTCAAGGACGTCGCAGTCGAGCAAGCCGTGCGAAGCTCGATCGCCGATTTTCTGAAAGCCAACCGTCGATCCGGACCGACGGCCTTGGACATGCTGTCAGCCACCCGCGAGCACTTACGCAAGAAAGGTATGGACTGGGCGCTGTACCGTGGTGCCGGCTACGAGCTGCTGCAGTCGCGCAAGGAACGTTCGGTAACGGAGGTGCTCACGGGCATATTGGTAGGGCCGGTGGTTACGGTTGTCCTGCTGTTTTTGTCTATCGCTCTGCTCCTTGACGTCTGGGCGCATGGGTTACCCGGAATGGCGAAGCACTCGCTACTCGGCTTCATATGGTGGTTGGTATTGGCCGTTTTAAAAGCTGCCGCGTATGGGTTGCTCGCCACCGTCGCCGCCGCCGTGGTGGCCGTGCCGATCGGACTGATCTTTTACGCAATATTGCGCTATCAAGAAAACCGCGACGAACCCGCCGACATCGATCCCGAACTGGTTCACGTCGACGCGATCATGCAGCGCGAGAACTGCCCCAACTACCTGCAGAACCACGTGACTGCCGTGACGCCCATGAAGCCCGGCGTGTTCCGCGAGATGACGCTGGCGCTATCACTGTGGGGGATCGCGCAATTGGTGACGCGGATGTATCGGCCGGGCTTCGTGATCGATCTCGGCACGATCCATTTCGCGCGCTGGTTCCGCCTGCCCGGCAGCCACAAGCTGATCTTCTTTTCCAACTACGACGGCTCCTGGGAAAGTTATCTCGAGGATTTCATCACCAAGGCGCACGCTGGCCAGACCGGTGTGTGGAGCAACGGCGTGGGCTTTCCGAAGACATCGGGCCTCATCGGCGGCGGCGCGGAAGATGGTGCCCGTTTCAAGCGTTGGGTTCGCTGCCAGCAGATTCCGACCCGCTTCTGGTATTCGGGCTATCCGCTGCTGACGACGGATCGCATTCGCACGAACGCGCTGATCCATGACGGTCTGGCCCGCGCGCGCACCGACAGCGATGCACAGGCCTGGCTCGACGCGATCGGCTCGATGCCGCGTCCGCCAGAAACGTTGGAAACCGAAGAGATCCAGTCGCTCGTCTTCAGCGGCCTTGGCAAATTGCGCGCGGCCGAGTTCATCCGCGTACGTTTTCCGCTGCAGAGCGCGGGTGATCCGTGTCGCGCCTGGCTGCGCGAGATCAGCGGCGTGGACGGCGTGATCGCCTACGGTGACCGGGATCCCGACGACAACGCGGTGGTGCTTGGGCTTTCCGCCGCAGGGCTGACGCATCTCGGGTTCACATCGCCCGGGCAGGGGCGCGGAACGTCTGAGCAGATGTCATCGTTTCCTGCCGCGTTCGTCGAGGATATGGCGACCCGTTCCAAAATCCTCGGCGATCACGGCGCCAACGATCCTGCGAGCTGGGAGTGGGGCAATGCGACTGCGCCGGTCGATGCTGCGCTGTTGATTTACGGCAAGGACGAAACCGCGCTGGCTGAACTCAAAGCGCGTGAGGTGACCCGGCTGACGGCGTACGGGCTCAGCTATGCCTGCATGCGCATGCAGAACCTGCCTCAGCACACGCCGCCGCACACGCCGCCGCACACACACGCGGACGACGCTCCCGCCGCAGGAGCCGGGAAGCAAACGGGCTATCTGACCGAACCCTTCGGCTTTCGCGACGGCGTCTCGCAGCCGATCATGCGGGGCACGCGACGCTATCGCAAGGGCGTCAACGACATCCACGTCGTGGCACCGGGCGAGTTCATTCTGGGCTATCCGGACGATCGCAAATATTATCCGCCGACGCCGCAAGTCGATGCACTGGATGATCCGATGCGGCTGCTGCCGAGCACGCCGGAGAACCTGCCGGATCGGTTTCCGGATCTTGGCTCCGAGCACGCCGCAGCTCCTCGCGACTTCGGGCGCAACGGCAGTTTCCTCGTCATCCGGCAACTCGAGCAGGACAGCGCCGCGTTCCATAATTTTGCTGTAAAAGCGGTCACGCAGATAGCGACCGATTACCCCGGCATGACGGTGAAACCTGAGTGGGTCGAAGCGAAAATGGTCGGCCGCTGGCAGAACGGCAGCTCCCTCATCCGCAATCCTCTGGTCGCTGGAACCAAAGCCGACAACGATTTCTGGACCGGCGTCGCCGATCCGCAGGGATTTTGCTGCCCGTACGGCTCCCACATCCGGCGCGCCAATCCGCGCGACAGCCTCCATCCCGGCTCGATCGATCAGATCGACATTTCCAACCGCCACCGGATCGTGCGGGTCGGCCGCCCTTACGTCGAGGGCGACGCCGGAGACATCGCTGGTACTGTCAAGGGCCTGCTCTTCATGTGCCTCAACAGCGATATCGAGCGCCAGTTCGAGTTCGTGCAGCAGACTTGGATCGGGGCACCGTCGTTCCATGGCCTGCGCAACGAGGTGGACCCGATCGTCGCGCCGCAACTGCCGATGGCAGAGGCCACATTCACGATACCGACACCGACCGGGCCGATCGTGCTCAGCGATCTTGAGACTTTCATCCGTGTGCGCGGGGGCGGATACTTCTTCCTCCCGAGCCGCCGGGCGTTGCATTTCCTCGCCCAAAAGCCGCTGGTCCGGTCACCCGAGCAGATCCTACGATCGAGGCGCTGAGGCATTTTATTCGATAGAGCCGGCGAGGCCGCATGAGCGTGACGCTCGCGCATCACTCTCGCTCGGCACGGCATATCTGTTTTTACGCTGGCATTACGCAAGCTGGCTCATAGGTCCTTCATCGAAGTCAGGTGTATGGCGCTCCCCGTCCAATCCCTCGGGGAGGCCAACACGTGAAAGATGAGGATCTGTCACATGGCCAACGACATCGAACGCTCGCTGCTGGAACGTCACGGACTGACGGTTGCGCAACTCATAAGTCGCGCCGATGCGGCCGAGCGCGCGCAAGAAACCGCTTGGGAGCATAACTTCTCGATCCAGATGCAGAACGACGTCTGCTTTTCGAAATGCGACGATCCATCGAAGGCGATCGCACGAGGCCGCTTGGAGTTCATCCGGGTCGAAGTCCGCGCGAGCTTGTTGACCATCGCCACGATATGGGGCGAGCGCTGCGCGCCCGATGGCGATCTCATCGAGCGCGTCGGCGCACGACGCTACGCGCTCAAGTCGGTGCAACTGGAAGGCGCGAGTGTGTACTCGTTCATGTCCCGCCTGCCCCCCGGAACCGAGGACGACCGCTTCTTCCCCGCCAGCGGCTCTGCGGTGCTGTTTCACAACGTCGGCCATAAGCGACGTGTTCTGAAGGCGTGCGGAAATGACGAGAACACCGGCTTGTGCCAGGGCTGGATTTTCCATGCCATCGAAGTCTGACACCACAAACACCTCTGCCGGCCCCAGCCTGACGCCGTGCCGTTGATGAAACTGGGGAGCAGAGCGCGGCGTGGCCGGTTGTTCTGCGAGACCCGTCTCGCCGACGGGCCGGTAGTCTATGTGCGGCGGACGCCGAGCTCTGCCGAACTGCGTTTGTTTTCTCGACGTTGCC
>JANXYD010000066.1 GCA_025350265.1 Hyphomicrobiaceae bacterium
CCTTGTCGCTTTCGAGCGAGACGAGCGGATCGTCGATCTTGACCTCGTCGCCCGGCTTCACCAGGATTTCGATGATCGGAATATTCTTGAAGTCGCCGATGTCCGGTACTTTGATTTCGGTCGATGCCATGTGGGTCTCGCGGGCGGCAAAAGGGAAAGAGGTAGTGGTGTGTGAATTTGTGGTCTCACACCCGTGTCGGATCTGATTTGTCGGGGTTTATGCCGTATTTCTTGATGGCGTCGGAGACGGTGCGGGCGGGCAGGAGTTGGTTCTCGGCAAGGGACTTGAGGGCCGCGACGGCGACGAAGTGACGGTCGACCTCGAAGAACGTGCGCAACTTCTTGCGGAAATCCGAGCGGCCGAACCCGTCGGTGCCGAGCACCTTGTAAGGTTGCGGCACGAATTGCCGGATCTGATCGGCGAACAGCTTCATGTAGTCGGTCGAGGCGATCACCGGTGCGTCGCCGCGCGAGGAGACTTGTTGCGCCACGAACGAAACTTTGGGCGGTTCTTCGGGATGCAGCATATTCCAACGCTCGCAGGCCTGAGCTTCGCGCCTGAGTTCGGTGAAGCTGGTCACGCTCCAGATATCGGCCTCGATGCCGAAGTCGGTGGCGAGCAGATCCGCGCCGGCAATGACTTCGCGCAGGATTGCACCGGACCCCATCAGCTGCACGCGCTTGCCCTTGGGCGTGGTGTCGGGCGCACGCCGGATCAGGTGCATGCCCTTGATGATGCCGGCTTCAGCACCTTCCGGCATCGCGGGGTGGGTGTAGTTCTCGTTCAAGGTGGTAATGTAATAGTACACGTCTTCGCCACGCTCATACATGCGGCGCAGGCCGTCCTGGACGATAACGGCTACTTCATAGGCATATGTCGGATCGTAGCAGACGCAGTTCGGGATCGTGGAGGCGATGATGTGGCTATGGCCATCCTCGTGCTGCAAGCCTTCGCCGTTCAAGGTGGTGCGTCCGGAGGTGCCGCCGATCAGGAAGCCGCGCGCCCGCATGTCACCGGCCGCCCACGCGAGATCGCCGATGCGCTGGAAGCCGAACATCGAATAATAAATGTAGAACGGGATCATCGGCGCGTTGGAGGTGGAATACGACGTCGCCGCAGCGATCCACGACGCCATCGCGCCCGCTTCGTTGATGCCTTCCTGCAGCATCTGGCCGGTCTTGGTTTCCTTATAGAACGAGAGCTGGTCGGCGTCCTGCGGGGTGTAGAGCTGGCCGACCTGGCTGAAAATCCCGTACTGGCGGAACATGCCCTCCATGCCGAAGGTGCGGCTTTCGTCGGGCACGATCGGCACGATGCGCTTGCCGATATGTTTGTCGCGCAGCAGTGTGTTGAGCACGCGCACGAACGCCATGGTCGTCGAATTCTCGCGGTCCTCGCTGGATTTCAACACCGCTTCGAAGGCCGACAGCGGCGGTATCACCAGCGGATCGGATTGTGCGCGCCGTTGCGGCAGATATCCGCCGAGCGCTTTGCGCATGCCGCGATAGTGCTGCATCTCCGGACTGTCTTCGGCGGCCTTCAAGAACGGCATGTCGGCGATGTCGGCGTCGGTGACCGGGATCTGAAAGCGGTCGCGGAACTGCAACAGCGCCTCTGCGCCCATTTTTTTCTGCTGATGGGTGATCATCTGGCCTTCGCCGGCTTCGCCCATGCCATACCCTTTGACAGTCTTGGCGAGGACGACAGACGGTTTGCCCTTGGAACGCATGGCGGCAAGATAGGCGTTGTAGACCTTGACCGGGTCGTGCCCGCCGCGTGTCAGTTTCCAGATCTGATCGTCGCTCCAGTCGGCAACCATCGCCGCCGTCTCCGGGTAACGGCCGAAGAATTTTTCGCGGATGAATGCGCCGTTCTTGGACTTGAAATCCTGGTACTCGCCGTCGACGCACTCTTCCATCAGTTGGCGCAGCCGGCCGGTGGTGTCGCGCGCGAGCAAGCCATCCCAGCCCGCGCCCCAGATACACTTGATCACGTTCCAGCCGGCACCGCGGAAATCACCCTCGAGTTCCTGGATGATCTTGCCGTTGCCACGCACCGGACCGTCGAGCCGCTGCAGATTGCAATTGATCACGAAGATCAGATTGTCGAGCTTTTCGCGGCCGGCGAGCGAGATCGCACCGAGGCTTTCGGGCTCGTCCATTTCGCCATCGCCGCAGAACACCCACACGCGACGCTTTTCGGTGTCGGCAAATCCCCGATTGTGCAGATATTTGAGGAAGCGGGCCTGATAGATGGCCATCAGAGGACCGAGCCCCATCGACACCGTTGGGAACTGCCAGAACTCCGGCATCAGCCAGGGATGCGGATACGATGGCAGGCCTTTGCCGTCCACTTCCTGACGGAAATTCTTGAGTTGCGTTTCGGTCAGCCGGCCTTCCAGGAAGGCGCGCGCGTAGATGCCGGGTGCGGAATGGCCCTGGACGAAGACGAGATCGCCGCCGTGGTCGGCACTCGGAGCGTGCCAGAAATGGTTAAAGCCGGTGTCATAGAGAGTTGCCGCCGACTGAAAGCTGGCGATATGGCCGCCAAGTTCGGAGCTGTCCTTGTTGGCTTTCAACACGATCGCGGCGGCATTCCAACGAATGAGCGAACGGATCTTGTGCTCGAGAGTGCGGTCGCCCGGCGGCATTTCTTGTTCGCTGGGCTGGATGGTGTTGATATAGGCCGTGTTGCCCGCAAACGGCAGGCGTGCGCCTTGCTTGCGCGCTTCATCGACGGTCGCTGTCAGCAACCGGTCGGCTTCGCTCGACCCTTCGACGGCGATCACGGAACGGATGGCTTCAACCCATTCGCGGCTAGCGGCGTTATCGTTGTCGTCTTGCATTACAAGGCCTCTGAGCCGGCATGGCGCTGAACGAGGGGACAGTTTGCCGAACGATTAATCCGGCATCGCCCACCGAGAGTCTAGTCATTAGGTGAAGTTCGGCTAATTGACGCAAAATATGCCGCTGATCAACGGGGCTCGCGGCGGGCATTCGCATAATATCATTAACGGAATTGACCTGTTGTCGCGGATGACCGGCGTCGGGGCGTGGCCGCCGAAGTTATCGACCCTTGTAGACCGGCTTGCGCTTTTCATTGAACGCGGTGATGCCTTCCTGGCGATCCTCGGTCGGGACGGTGCGGTTATAGGCTTCGAGTTCAAAGGCGTAGCCCGTCTGACGGTCGAGTTCGGTGGCCTTGTCGATGGCCTTTTTGGCTTGCTTGACCGAGATCGGCGCGTTCGCTGCGATTTTTGTGGCGACGGCCCTGACCTCGTCCATCAGCCGCGCGCCGGGCACGACCTTGTTGGCAAGGCCCCACGCAAGCGCATCAGCAGCAGTAAAGGGCGTGCCGGTCAGGATGATTTCCTTGGCGCGGCGCTGGCCGACCGCGCGCGGCAGGTTTTGCGTGCCACCCGCGCCCGGCATGATGCCGAGCGTGACCTCGGTGAGGGCGAATTTGGCGTGCTCGGCCGCGTAGACGAAGTCGCAGGCGAGCGCCAATTCGAGGCCGCCAGCATAGGCTGCGCCATTAACCGCGGCGATGATCGGGATGGGGCAATCCATCATAGCCTTGATCGCTTGCTCGATGACGGCATGTTGCCGGCGCCAGGTCGCGTCCGACATGCCGCGCCGCTCTTTCAGATCGGCTCCGGTGCAGAAGCCGCGCTCGCCGGTGCCGGTCAGGATGAGGCAGCGCGCGGCGTTGTCATCGACGTAGAACTGCATGAAGCAATCGCGCAGGTCGCACATCATCTGCGTGTTCATGGCGTTGAGCGCATCGGGACGATTGAGCGTGATGGTGCCGATGCCGGCTGTATCGATGGCCACCGTCAAAGTTTCAAATTCGGTGCGCATGGGAGGCCCTTCTGGAATTTTCGACCGTGCACGCTACTTGCCCGATGCTGGCCCTGGATGGCAAGGTCCGGCCTGGAGGTCGCACCCAAAATGAACCTTTCGCATTCCCTCGCAACCGTCGCGCGTCATGTGCCGAACCAGCGTGCGATCACATCGGACGATGGTGTGCTGACGTACGCGCAGTTCGAACTGCAGGTGGCCCACATCGCGGGCGCGCTCAGGACGCGGCATGGACTTGCGCCGGGTGCCCGCGTCGCCATCGTGATGGACAATTGTGGGGCATTCTTGCCGGCACTGTTTGGTATCTGGCGGGCCGGGCTGACGGCGGTGCCGGTGAATTCCAAGCTGCATGCAAAGGAGGTTGCGTGGATCATCGGGAACGCAGACGCGCGGCTGGTACTGGCATCGAAGGCGCATGCCGATGCGCTGACCGCGCTGCGAGTGGCGTTGCCGGAAATCGTCGCGACGGGCACGGCGAACTGGCTTTCGTTGCTAGCCGCTGAGCCGATCACCACAATCCCGACTGATCCGGACGCCGAGGCGTGGTTGTTTTATACCAGCGGCACGACAGGTCGGCCCAAGGGCGCGGTGCTGACGCATCGCAATCTACTGTTCGCCTGTCATGCTTATTACGCCGACGTCGATTTCGTCGATGAGCGGGACTGTTATGTCAGCGCAGCCCCGCTCAGCCATGGCGCGGGACTATATGCGCTGCCGCATATTCTGCGCGGATCGCACCAGATCGTGCTGCCAGGGTTCGATACCGGCGAAGTGCTGGACATCTTCGCCAGATATCGGCGCGTATCGATGTTTGCCGCACCGACCATGGTGACGCGATTGGTGAATGATGGTCGCGCGGCGGACATGGACACCTCGGGCCTCAAGACAATGATTTACGGCGGTGCGCCGATGTATGTGGCGGATCTGAAAAAGGCGATCGGTGTGTTTGGGCCTAAATTTTTCCAGCTCTACGGCCAGGGGGAAGCGCCGATGACGATCAGCGGCCTGACAAAGCGGATGCACGCCGATGTCGATCATGCCAGCTACGAGGAACGGCTGGGTTCGGCGGGCATCGCGCGCACAGGCTGTGCTATGCGCGTCGTGGATGGGGACGGGCGCGATGTAGGCGTGGGCGCGATCGGCGAAATTATCACCAAAAGCTGCTGCGTGATGCGCGGCTATTGGAACAACGACGAAGCCAACGCGAACGCGCTGCGCGACGGGTGGCTGTGGACCGGCGATCTCGGCCGGGTTGATGCCTGCGGATTTATGACGCTGAAGGATCGCTCGAAGGACATGATCATATCCGGCGGTTCGAATATCTATCCGCGCGAGATCGAAGAGGTGCTGCTGACGCATCCGGGCGTGCTGGAGTGCGCGGTGGTGTCGCGTCCGCATGCCGACTGGGGCGAAGAGGTGATCGCTTTCGTGGTGGCGCGGGCGGACGCTGGCGGGGTCGACGGAGTGTCGCTTGACCGGTTGTGCCTGGAGAACATCGCGCGCTTCAAACGGCCAAAGGGCTATCGTGTCGTCGCGAACCTACCCAAGAGCAACTACGGCAAAATCCTGAAGACTGAATTGCGGCAGATCTTAATGCGCGAAAAACCGGAACAAACAGAGGACTGACGCGGTTGTGATGCGTGTTGATTGGTCAGCAGCTGCGGTTTAGGTCATCAGGTGCGTTGCTTGTGACACGCGCCCTCAAGGATTTTTCTCATGCTTATCGGCAAATCTCGTGACGTACGACCGAGTGAAATTACGCCGCGCGATGCCTACCTGCATCGCCGCGGACTGTTGGCCGGTATCGGTGCGGTCGGGCTTGGCGCGCTTGCGGGCGGGGCTGATGCAACAGCGGCAACGCTGATCGCCGCCAAGAGTGCGTTGTCGACAACCGAACCTATGACCCTTCTCAAAGACGTAACGTCGTACAACAACTATTACGAATTCGGCACCGACAAGGGCGACCCGGCGTCGAATGCGAGCACCCTGAAAACCGCGCCGTGGAGCGTGGTGATCGACGGCATGGTCGCGAAGCCGGCGACACTCACCTTGGAAGACATGTTGAAGCCGGTTAGCCTGGAAGAGCGCATCTATCGCATGCGCTGCGTCGAGGGCTGGTCGATGGTGATCCCTTGGGACGGCTTCCCGCTCGCCGATCTGTTGAAGCGCGTCGAGCCGTTGGGCAGCGCCAAATTCGTCGCGTTCGAAACGGTGGTGCGACCGGCTGAGATGAGCGGGCAGCGCGGCGTGTTCCAGCCGCTGCCGTGGCCCTATCGCGAGGGGTTGCGGCTCGACGAAGCCATGCATCCGCTGACGATCATCGCCACGGGCCTTTATGGCGAGCCGCTGCCGAACCAGAACGGTGCGCCGTTGCGGTTGGTGGTGCCGTGGAAATACGGCTTCAAGGGTATCAAATCGATCGTGCGGATTTCGCTGGTCGACAAGATGCCGGAAACGTCGTGGCAGCAGCAGAACAAGAGCGAATATGGCTTTTATTCCAACGTCAACCCGGCGGTCGATCATCCGCGCTGGAGCCAGGCCACGGAGCGGCGCATCGGCGAAGGCGGGCTAAGTGCCAAGCGTCGTCCGACCCTGCCTTATAACGGCTACGGCGAGCAGGTCGCGAGCCTCTATGCCGGCATGGACCTGAAGGCGAACTTCTGAGGCGGCGTGCGTCACATCACTCGAGAGGGCTTGCGTAGAAACGATGAAGGAACCTATTGCCGAGCGTGCCTGGCCGGAGCGTATGTGGCGTTCGGCAACGAGCTTTGAAATGTTGCGCCGGGCGGTGTACGTAATCGGCGCGCTGCCGGCGGCGTGGGTTTTTTATCGCGGGTTCACAGACCAGCTCGGTGCCGATCCGGTGCGCTCACTGGAAAAGACGCTGGGTATCTGGGGGCTGAGGTTTTTAGTGGCTGGGCTGGCGATCACGCCGCTGCGGCGACTTGGCGGTCCCAATCTGGTGCGCTACCGGCGCGCGGTTGGATTGCTGGCTTTCTTTTATGCGTCGCTGCATCTTTACGCCTATCTCTGGTTTGATCAGGGGCTGGATTTTGCGGCGATCGGGAAGGACATTCTCAAACGCCCCTATGTGACGGTTGGTTTTGCGGCGTTCCTGATTTTGGTGCCGCTGGCGATCACGTCCAATACGGCCATGATCAAGCGCATCGGCGGGCCGGCGTGGCAACGGCTGCACAAGTGGGTGTATCTGGCGTGTGCGCTGGCTGCGACGCACTTCATCATGCTGGTGAAATCGTGGCCGGCGGAGCCGCTGATCTACGCCGGTCTGGTGGCTGCCCTGCTGGCATTCCGGTTGGTGGTCTATCTTCAGAAACGCGGCGGTCGGGCGCGGCGCGCGGCGTGAAAACCTGACAGCTTTGGTCTTGACCTGAGCGCGGTTGCGCCCGACGGTTGCGGGGGATGTTTGCCCGGGGGCTGCCGAAATGACTGAATCGATCGCATCTGGATTGCCGCTCGCGGGTGTGCGGGTGCTGGACGTCGCGTCGTTCATCGCGGCACCGGTGGCGGCGACTGTGATGGCGGACTACGGTGCCGACGTGGTGAAGGTGGAGCCGCCGGGCACGGGCGATCCCAACCGCAACATGCGGACGTTGTCGAGCTATCCGCCGAGCCCGGTGAATTATCCATGGGAAATGGATGGCCGCGGCAAGCGCTCGATCGTCCTCGACCTCAGAACCGCTGCCGGCCAGAAAGTGCTGTATCGGCTGATCGAAACCGCCGACGTGCTAATTACAAACTATCCGCTCGAAGTGCGCGGCCGGCTGAAGCTCGGTTACGAGCAGGTGCGCGGCATCAATCCACGACTGATCTACGCGTCGTTCACGGGGTATGGTGAGACGGGGCCGGACGTCAATCAGGTGGGGTTCGACTCGACCGCCTTTTTCGCACGCTCCGGACTGCTCGATGCCAACCGTTACGAAGGGCAACCGCCGGGCGTGGCGATGCCTGGGCAGGGCGACCGCGCGTCAGGCATCAGCTTGCTGGCGGGTATCATGATGGCGCTGTGGCAGCGGGAGAAAACCGGTGCGGGCCAGCACGTCGCCAGTTCGCTGATCGCCAACGGCTTGTGGGCGAACGGCGTCGGCGCGCAGGCAGCGCTGCTCGGCTCGCACCTGCCGCCACGGCCGCCGCGCGACCGGCCGCGCAGCGCCATTGCCAATCCGTATCGCACGCGCGACGAGCGGTGGATGCAACTCGCCGTGGTGCGTGAAGACAAGACCTGGCCGAATTTCTGCATCGCGATTGGCCGGCCTGACATCGAGCACGATCCGCGCTTTTTCGATTTGCCGAGCCGGCGCAAAAATTCAGCCCAGCTGGTGGCGATCCTCGATCCCATTTTTGCGGCAAAAGATTGGGCGCATTGGCGCGCGCAGTGGCACGCATTCGCCATTCCCGTCGGGCTGATTGGCCGGTTGCAGGATCTGCCGGAGGATGAGCAGGCGCGGGCGAGCGGCGCGGTGGTTGAGACCAACAATCCGGCGATGCCGTTGACGCTGGCGGCGCCGTTTACGATAAGATCCGCGCCGGTACCGCCGGCCGAGGCTGCACCCACGCTGGGCCAGCACACGGATGCGGTTCTGGCAGAGGCCGGCTTGACCACCGACGAGATCGCTCGGTTGCGCGCTGACAGCATCGTCAGTTGAGGCTATGGGGGCGAATTGGCGCGCGAGAGTGCGCAGGTGACGGATTTAGCCGCATGCAACTCTATGACCCCGAACTGCGCCGCGATACGCCGTTGGCGCGAAAGCTTGTCGAGCGCATTCGGACAGATGGGCCAATGGCGGTCCACGACTACATGGACGCGTGCCTGAATGATCCGGAGTGCGGCTATTACCGCACGCGGACGGCGATCGGGCGGACGGGGGATTTCATCACCGCGCCGGAAATCAGCCAGGTGTTCGGCGAATTGATCGGGCTGTGGTGCGCGGTGGTGTGGCAACAGATGGGGCAGCCGCAGCGCTTCAACCTGATCGAACTTGGCGCGGGGCGGGGGACGTTGCTGGCGGACGTGTTGCGCGCGGTGCGGTTGGTGCCCGGCTTTCGCGAGGCTGTTTCGGTGCACATTGTCGATGCCAATCCGGTGTTGATCGAGATGCAGAAGGCGGCGTTGAAGGCGAGCGGGGTGGCAGCGACGTGGCACGCGACATTGGACACACTGCCGGCCGATGCGCCATCGATCTGGGTGGCGAACGAGTTTCTGGATACGGTTCCGGTCGAGCAATGGGAGCGGCGCGGGGGGCGCTGGCATGTGCGAGCGGTGGGAGTTGATGCTGCGGGCCGGCTTGCGTTCGTGCCCGCGCCTCGCGAGTGGTTGCAGTGTGCTTCGGATGCGATGCTTCCCGCTCATGGACGTGCCGCGACATGGGCCGATGGCGATGTGTATGAACACCAGCACTGGGCCGCTGCAATTCTGCAGTGGGTGCAGCGCTTGGCGGGGACCATGTCACTTGCCGCATTGTTAATCGATTATGGCTACACCGGGTTTGCCAAAATCGATTCTTTGCAGGCGGTTCGAGAGCATCGACCGGAACATGTGCTGACATCACCGGGTGAGGCCGATCTGTCGTGTCAGGTCGACTTCGAAGACTTTGCGCTCATGACGGCACAGCCGATGAACCGGCACGTGCCGTTGGCAGTCGATGGGCCGGTGACGCAGTCGGAATTTCTCGGCGCGCTGGGCATCATGGAGCGGGCGTCGCGGTTGATGGCTAAGAACCCTGGCCAGGCTAATATGCTCGAGATGGGGGTGGCCCGACTGATGGCCCCGCACGGCATGGGCACGCGCTTCAAAGCGATCGGCGTGCGCAGCCCGCACCTGCCTCCTTTACCAGGCTTTTAAACAAACGGGTTTCCAAAGGGCTGGCCCTTTGGTGGCAGTTTGAGGGCAACGCCCTCATTCTTACACTACGCGCGATTCTCGCTCGGCTTCCGTCGACTTCAGATCGGCGAGGACGGTTTCTCCGCCAACGGCGCGCTGGCCGACGGCGACGAGGCAACCGTGGCCGGGCGGCAAAAACACGTCGACGCGACTGCCGAAGCGAATGAGGCCGAAGCGCTCACCGGTGCCGATGGGCGCGCCTTCCTTGACGAACGTGACAATGCGGCGGGCGATCAAGCCGGCGATCTGCACGCAGGCGATGTCCTGGCCGGCGGCGGTGGAAATGACGATCGAGCGGCGCTCGTTTTCTTCGCTGGCCTTATCGAGTGCGGCGTTGAGAAATGCGCCGGGTACGTAAACCGATTTGGTGATGCGCCCGGCGACAGGAGCGCGGTTGATGTGCACGTCGAACACCGACAAGAATATGGAAATGCGAACCCGTTCATCGGAACCGAGGCCGAGTTCGGCAGGCGGCATCATGCGCTCGATGGAGGAAACGCGGCCATCGGCGGGCGAGATCACCAAGCCCTCGCGCAGCGGGGTGACGCGCGGCGGATCACGAAAGAAATAAGCGATATAGATCGACACCGCCAACGCCAGATAGGCGATGAAGGAGAACGGCAACATGAACCACAGGAACACAGCTATGATCCCCGCCGGGATGAGGAATTTATAGCCGTCCGGATGCACCGGCACCATGGTGTCCATGATCGTGTCGATGAGGCTATGACTGGGGGACTGGGACAACTGAGGCTCCTGGATAGCAAAGGCAAGGCGAGGCAATCGGTACTATGGCGAACGAATTAACAGAATTGGACGTTGCTGCCCACACCCAGGCAGCGGCAGACGTTCGTTCGCTCAATCTCCGGGCAAGCCCTGCGCCTCTGAGAAGAACAGGTCTTTCCAGCTCGCAGGCTTGGTTTTGAGCGAACCGATGCGGGCCATGAAGTTGAAGAGGTTGCCGACCTTCATCGGCGTACGGGTGTACTCGAAGCCGGGCGACACCATCATGGCGTAGGCTTCGGCTTCGGTGGTTTTCTTGTCGTTCGAAATCGTCAGGTAAAGTTGTGCGGCGCGATGCTTGTCGGCGTTGATCCAGGCGATGGCGTCGTCGAGAGCGGCGATCACGGCGGCGTAGACCTTGGGGTTCTCGGTGCGAAATTTGTCGGTGGTGCCCATCACGAGTTGCGACGATTGCCCGCCGTTGATGTCGAACGCAGTGGTGATCGACTTCAGGCCCGCCTTCATTTCCGTTTCGTGAAACGGCGACGACGCGAAGTGGGCGTTGATGTCGCCAGTAGGATTGAGGACGGAGGCCATCGCGTCGGGATGGCCGAGGCCGACGGTCAGGGGATCCAGCTTGAATTTCTGGTCGGCACCGAACTCACGCTCGGCCGCCATCTGCAACAAGATCGCTTGCGTGGAGGATTTGACCGACGGCACGGCGATGCGGTCCTTGTCGGAGAAATCCTTGAGCGCGGTGACGTTGGGGTTGCGGGTGTTGAGCCATAAATTGTAGGTGGTGATGCCGCCGACCGACTTGACCTGGCCTTTGGTACGGTCCCACAGCAGCGCGAGCGAGGGCGGGCCCTGGGCTGCAAAATGCAGCGAGCCCGACAGGATCGCATCGACCATGACGGCCGGTCCGCTCATTTTCAAATAGGTCGCCTTCACATCCGGCATGCCGCGGGCCGCCGCCTGCTTCTCGACGAATTTCTGGTTTTCCATC
>JANXYD010000260.1 GCA_025350265.1 Hyphomicrobiaceae bacterium
CATCGGCCGCTTGGAGAGCGATGCATCGCCCGTCATGTTGACGGTGATGTCGTGGCCTGCGACCACCCCCATCATCAGGCGGCAGCCGGTACCGGCGTTGCCGAAATCGAGATCGGCCGCCGGTTGCGCCAGGCCGCCGACGCCGCGCCCCAGAACCTCCCAGACATCACCGACCTTGCGCGCCGGGCAACCGAGCAGATCGACGACGCGGGCGGTGTTGACGACATCTTCGCCTTCCAGCAACCCGGTTATGCGGGTGCGGCCCGACGCCAGCGCGCCGAACATCAAGGCGCGATGCGAGATGGATTTGTCGCCAGGCACGCTCACGGTGCCGGCAAACGTTGTCGCGCGATGGGCGCGGACCGGCCGGGAGGGGGACGCATGATTGGACATTGTGAAAACCGGTGCCATTGCAGCGCTGCTGCGAGGATCTGACTGCCGGCATAGAGCAAGTGCTGCCCCCAGGTGTCAATTTATAATGGGCCTGGCTGACATGGCGTATCAGCAATCGCCAGCAAAAACCCGAAAAAGCTCAGTTGCCGCCATAAGCCCGGCACAAACTGTGTCGAAATGGATAGCTGTGTTCTCTCCGCGCGACCAAACGCGTTCATGCCCGCCACCCCCTGGAGTCCCCCATGAGAAAGCCCCTCATTGCCGCCTCGATCATTGCCCTCTCATTTGCGAGCGTCACCTTGTGCACCGCCCACGCTGCCGACATTGCCGCCCAGTCGAAGATTGACGCCGTCACGGTTTATCCCAGCGGCGCTGAAGTGGCGCGGACGCTGAAGGTCAAACTTGAACCCGGCGAGCACGCCATTCTGTTGAACGACCTGCCGTCCAGTGCCTTGCCGCAATCGATCCGGGTCGAAGGGAAGACGACCGGCGGACAATTGCAGATCGGGTCGGTCGATAGTCGGCGCGTGTCGGTGCCGCGGGCGGACAGCGCGGCCATCGCCGGTCAGCGCCGCGAGATCGAAGACAAAATCGAAAAGCTCAAGGATGGGCGGTTGATTTTGCAGGCCGACGTGCAGGCGGCGGAAGCTCAGAAGGCCTTGATCACGGCGCTGACGAAATTGCCGTCGCGCCCTGTCGGCAACAATGCGGCGGCAGCGGAGCCGGACTGGTCGAAACTGCTGGCGTTGGTGGCGGAAAAAACAGCCGCAGCCCAGCGCAGCATTCTCGACACCAATATCAAGATCCGCGACACCGACCGGCAGATCGATGATTTGAACAAGAAGCTGGCAACGCTTGCGCCAGCGCCCGAGGCGCGCACGGAAGTGAAGGTGTTCGTCAATGCGGCAGCAAGCGTCGATGCTGAATTCATCGTGCGTTATCAGGTGGGCAGCGCCGGATGGACGCCGTTTTACGACGCGCGATTGGGGTCCGGGGCCAAGGGCCAGACGGCGAAGCTGCAACTGGTACGGCGTGCGTCGATCCAGCAGCGCTCAGGCGAAAGCTGGGAGGACGTGGCGTTGACACTGTCGACGACGCGGCCCGCAGCATCGACCGCAGCACCGGAATTGCAGATGCTGAGTGTGGATTATGAGGTGGAGCGTCCGCCGGTTGCGATGTCCGCGCCAGCGGCCCCGCCCCCACCAATGGCGCTTGGACAAGCGCGGGCCAAATCAGTCGCCGGCCTTGCCGATGACGCCGAACGAGCCGACGCCGTGAAGAAAGACATCGCGACGGAAATCTCGGCCACTGCGGACACGCAGAGCTTCCAGGTGCTGTACGGCATACCCGGCAAGGTTTCGGTACCGACCACGGGTGAACAAAAGCGCGTCCACATCGGCACCGAGGATCTCGAACCGGCGCTCGTCGTGCGGACGGTACCGAGGCTTGATCCGCTGGCTTATCTCTATGCCAAGCTGACATTACCCAAGACCAGCGGCCCGATATTGCCGGGTGCGGTTTCACTGTTCCGCGACGGCACGTTCGTCGGTCAGGGACGGGTGCCTCAATTGGCGGCGGGCGAGGACCATGAAATGGGCTTCGGGGCCGACGATCTGGTGAAGGTCAAGCGCGTGGTGATCGAAGACAAGAAGGGTGAAAGCGGCGTGTTCACGACCACCCGCGCCGAAGAACGCAACTACACGATATCAGTCAAGAACCTGCGCGCGAATACAATTGCGGTGCAGGTGCTCGACCGCATTCCGGTGTCGATGCAGCAGGACATCAAGGTGGACGCGATCTTCAAACCGCAACCCACCAAGAAGGATTTCAACGACCGACGCGGCACCGTCGCCTGGGATATGACCTTGGCACCGGATCAGGAGAGCCAGATTGCGTTCGGCTACAAGGTGAGCGCGCCTGCCGGCAAGCCGATGCAGTATCGCGAACTGACCCCGCAGCAGATCCAGCAAAACAACCAGATGCGGTATTGATTTGGGATGATTAACCTATCGCTCCAACCCTTCCCCACACGGGGGAAGGGAAACGGGCGGGTGTAGTGTCGATGACCTCAGCCTTGCGCGTTATCGGTCAGCCCATGCGATGGAGGGCGCAGATCTTGTTGCCGTCGAGATCGCGGAGATAGGCGAGATACATCTTGCCATTGGCGCCTTCGCGCACGCCGGGCGGGTCCTCGCAGGTGGTGCCACCATTGGCGAGACCAGCTTTGTGCCAGGCATCAGCCTCGGCCGGAGATGCGGCAGCAAAGCCGATGGTGCCGCCGTTGGGCGCGGTGGCAGGTTTGCCGTCGATGGGTTTTGACACCGAGAAGACGCCCGCGGCAGTACGATAAAAGATGCGATGGCCGTCGACCCGGGCCGGCTTGACGCCAAGGGTGGAGAGCACCGCGTCGTAAAAGCCCTTCGCTTTATCGAGGTCGTTCGTGCCGATCATGATGTGCGAAAACATATTTCACTTCCCCTTGAGATGAGTCGTTATCAAAGTGCACCGCATTGAAGCGATGGTTCGATTGCGCCGACAATCTATGTGCGGTGGCCATGCGATGCAAGCGCGCGACAACAACCAAAACCGCACTGCGCGTGACGCAAAGCGCCTCCAAACACGCTTGCAGTCGCCCGAGAGCCGGCATAAAGTGCGCCAGTAAACGCTGATCAGTCCGCCCGTCGGCGCGACCGATCGTTGCGCGTCGCCGTCAGTTTTTTTGCGTAGCACATCATGGGTCGCCGCTCGTCACACACACCGCAGCAATTGCGTGAACTGATCCTCGAGGCTGCGTACGCGATCATTGAAACACATGGATTGGCCGGACTTTCGGCCCGGGAGATCGCGCGGCGGATCGGCTACTCGCCCGGCACGATCTACAACATGTTCTCCAATCTCGACGACGTCGTGCTGCATATCGAAGCGCGCGTGCTGGATGCGTTGGACGAGCGTTTGCTGGCCGTCATGAGCGAGGCCGGACCGCCCGAAGAGAAGGTGCAGGCGCTGGCCAAGGCTTACCTCGGTTTCACCCATGAAAAACCGCGGCTGTGGAATCTGCTGTTCGAGCACCATTTGCCGGCGGGCGCGGAATTGCCGGACTGGTATCAGCTCAAGCTTGAGGGGCTGCTGTCACGCGTCGAACAAGGGCTCGCGCCGCTGATGCCACAATTGCAGGAGGCGGAACGCAAGCGCGCGGCGCGCGTGCTCTGGGCGGGCGTGCACGGCATCACCTCGCTCTCGACCACCGACAAGCTGTCGATCGTTACAACGGAAGCTGCCGGCAGTCTCGTCGTCGACTTGGTCACGACCTACCTGAAGGGCCTACGCATGCCGGCAAATGCCTGAACCGAGGTCAGGGTACGGTTTTGACCGGATTGCTGGGCGGCTCGACGACAGGCCTAGCCGTGGCTGCCGGGGGCACGACCGAGCCGGTCGCGATGGCCGAAACGGGCTGGGCAGGCGCTACGGTTTCAACCCGGTTGGCGCGTAATTTCGCCCGCGCCAGCATCTCCCCGACGTTGACGCCGAACCAGGTGGCACCCTTGTGCGGCAGCAGCTGCGCCTGCAGGCTCGACCACAGCGACGGCTGCGCGATGTTGTGAATGAAAAGTTTGCTCGATGGGGTGATTGCGAACGCGAGTAGCGCTGCTGCAGCCATCGCAGCCGAATGGCCCCAGTGCCTGCGGTCGACCAATTTGATCGCGGTTCCGAACGAGGCCTTGATGCGCGTATCCATGACATCGACCGAATAGATCTCATCCAGCGTCAGGTGCGTCATATAGCCGATGAACATGAAGCCGGCGGCGAGCCAGGCGACTGCATCGGGCCTGCCGAGGCCGTGATAAAACACTGCGGCCGTGAACAGCGAGACGAACACTGCCGCCAAGATCGAATGCCAGATGCCGCGATGGTAGCTCATCTTGAAGAACACCCATTTGGCACCATACCTGACGGCAACCAGCGTCCCCACATAGAGGATTAGCATTTCGGCGACTGAATAACGCCCCGCGACGGAGAACAGCACCGCAAAGGCGAAGAACACCGCAAGCCCTGCGAACATGGCACGCGCCGGGCGCGAATCTTTCAGGTCGATATCCGGCAGGACCGAGCCGAGCACGCCGGCCATCGTCACGGCCACCAGATTTTCCGGGGAGACGGCGTCGACCGCCAACGTCAACGTCGCGAGGGTTCCGCTGACCAGCGTACCGATGGCGATATGCGTTGGAAAATTAGCCATTGAGATTTTCCTTCGAGCGCGACCTGCGCCGTTACCGACGCGGCATACCGCATCTGATTCGGACCTTGGAACGAAGAGCCAGAGCCTGCATTTCGTGTGGATGAAAGCGGTGCGCGCGCAGAATTTGCGGCTACTCCTGCGTTCGGCGCGGTGATACGACCCGCAGGGCAATTCCGGTTTCGGCTGAACCACTAAGTGGTTGTCACGCCGGAACTGGTTCGGGGCATCCTTTGTTGCGGAAGCCACGCTAAAGTCGCAACGTCAGTCCGGTCGATGAATGGCTACGCTTTTGGACCAACAGAACAACGGTACGCGACGCGTCGCTGCAATCGGCATCTTGGTGTCGATCGTGGTCGTCGGCTTGAAGGCCGCTGCTTTCTGGCGCACCGGTAGTCTGGCGCTATATTCAGACGCGCTCGAGGGCATCGTCAACGTCATTACCGCGATTGCGGCGACGGTGGCCATCCACATGGCCAGCCGGCCGGCCGATACGCGACATCAATATGGACACCACAAGGCGGAATATTTCGCCGCGGTGCTTGAAGGCATTCTCATTCTCATTGCGGCGTTCGCGATCCTGCACGAGGTGCTGGCATCCAGCGGTCATGCGGTGGTTTTGGCGCAACCCCGCGACGGCTTGATTTTGAATGGCCTGGCTACGGTCATGAACGGTATTTGGGGAGTGCACCTGATCAACCGTGGACAAGATCTGAGGTCACCGGCGCTGATCGCAGACGGGCGGCATCTGCTAACCGACGTGGCGACGTCGGTTGGCGTGCTTACGGGTGTCGCCCTCGTCGCATTGACGGGATGGCTGTGGCTCGACGCGCTGTTGGCCACCATGGTTGCGCTTTATATTCTGTGGGCGGGATGGCGTATCATTAGCGTTTCCATGAGCAGCCTGATGGACGAGGCGGTCACAGCGGAAATCAGGCGTCGCATTTACGCGGTGATTTCCGAAAAGGGCTCAGGTGCCATCGAGGCACACGACATCCGCACTCGCACCGCCGGTCGCATCAGCTTCATCGAATTCCATCTCGTGGTGCCGGGCGAAATGAGCGTGGCGCGCTCGCACCAGATTTGTGACCGGCTGGAAGCAGCACTGGAAGAGGCAGTCCCTGGCGCGAATGTACTGATTCACGTCGAACCGCACGTCAAAGCCAAAGGCGTCATCTCGGAAGCCGATGCTGTGATCATCTGAGATCATCTCAATGCGCGGCACAATCCGGCAAAGTTGGGTCGTGCGGTCTTAGTTTTATCGCGGAACGACCCTAGCTCATTGTTTTGGAGTGCTTCTTGTCGGAAGACCGCTTCATACGACAAGCGAAACATCAACCTTTGTCGAAGCCCCCTTGCATCCTCTCGTCCTCCCGGCCGCAGCGCCCTTTGCGCGGAGAGCCGGGATCTTGACCAGCCAATTACCGGCAAGATCCCGGCTGCGCGGCACTTGGCCGGGAAGACAGCCGCCGGGGCGCAGGGCGGATGCAAGAGGATGTTTACCGGTCTTCTTTTCACGGGTCGGTATCACACCCCAGATAGCCGACCAGGCAAGCTTTATCCGGAAGTGCACTGATTAGCGCAGCTTTTCGAGGGCATCGAGGACGGGCTGCGTCGGCACCACCGAGCGCCGGGCCGATGGATCGAAGAAAACCATCGTCGCTTCTGCGACAGCGATGCACGTTTCGTCGCGAAAGATCGCGCCCGTGATAACGAACGATTTGGTGCCAAAACGGCTGATGCGGACGCCGACGTCGACCATGCCGGGGAAATGTAGTTCGCTGCGATAGTCGATCGTGATGCGAGCCAGTACGGTGCTCAATCGCGGCGTTTGCGATTGCAGCGCGGGAATGAGCTGCATGCAGCGGGCGTGTTCGAAATAGCCTGCGATTGCAACGTTGTTGACGTGGCCCAGCACGTCCTGATCGCCGAAGCGGATCGGTATCGTCGTCCACGCGCGATAGGCCACGCGTTGGTTGGCGTCGGACCCGGAAGGGTTTTTGCTCATCGGTCCATTCCGTCTTTACCTTTGCTCAACCCTATTTCCGGAATTGCGTTCGGGAACAACCGCTACACCTCTCTTTTTACTCAAAATTCAGCGCCACGACCGTATACCGATCAGTAACGGCCGTTGCTTCCAAAACACCGGCATCTTGTATCTTGCGTTGAGGTGGCTGGCGATGACTTTAGTCTCAGGAAAGCAAATCTTTCGTGTCCGTAGGTTGATGTTCACGCTGCGCCGCAACGAAGACGGTGCGACGGCGGTCGAATTCGGCCTGATCTCGGTGCCATTCTTTGCGATGCTGTTCGGCGTGATGAGCGCCTGCCAGTTGTTCTTCTGGATGTACACCATGGAGAACGCGGTCTGGTCGGCCGCGCGCGACTTGCGCACCGGTGCCTTTCAGACCAACGCTGCCAGCTCGCGCTATGCCGGCTTGACGGGCGATGCGTTGAAAACGGAATTCAAGAAAGCGATCTGCGAGAAGGCCGTCATCTATGCCGACTGCATGGCCCATTCGAGTGTCCTGGTAGAGGCCGTGTCGAGCTTTTCCACACTGGTCGCGCCAAACTGCATCGCCAGTGGCGGCGGCAACAGCATGGTTTCCGATACCTCCGCGATGGCCGCCTTCAATGCGGGAGCGGCAAGCTCGGTCGTGATGGTGACGCTGTGCCACTCGTGGAGCTTCGGCGCCAAGCTCACCTTCCTGCCGATGGTCAAGACCCTGAGCGACGGCGGCATTCTCATTCAGGCTTCCGCCGCCTTCCGCACCGAACCCTACAACTAGGCTGCAACCGACAGCCTTTCAGCCGTTCGTCTCGCCCCACCGTTTCTGCCCTTGGATGCTCCCCATGTCGAAATCCATCTTGTTCCGCCCGCGTGTCCGCCTGGCTGCGTTCGGCCGCACGTTCCGGACCCGCATAGAGGGCGTCGCCGCCGTCGAGTTTGCACTGATTGCGCCGATACTAGCGACGCTGTTCGTCGGCTCGGTCGAGCTCAGCCAAGCCGTCACCGTCAATCGGCGCATCACCCAGGTCGGCAGCACGACAGGCGACCTTGTGGCCCGCGTCAACGCAACCATCGCCGACACCGATGTCCTCGACATCATGAAAGTGGGTAGCTTTCTTCTGACACCATTCCCCACCACGCCGCTGAAAGTGACCATCAGCTTGATCGGCTCCAGCACCACCGACGCGACCAACACCAAGCTGATCTGGAGTTGCGCGTACGACGCATCCAACACCAACAACATCGTTTGCTCGTGCCCAAGCCCCAAGACGGCTTTCTCTATTCCGGCTGGTCTGGTGGGGGTCAACGACTATGTCGTGATCTCGAACGTGTCGTATGGGTACAAGCCCGCTCTGTTCGACGTGTTCATGAAGCAGTACTACGGCGGTAGTGGCGGCATCTACACGATGAAGGAAACGGTTTATCTGAAACCGCGCTCGGCGTTCCCAAGCCTGACCATCGGCGGCACCGCTTGCCCGATCGCCTGAAATCAGCCGCGGCTGTCATGAAAGAAGTCGTAGATCTTCTGCGCCATTTCCGCACTGATACCGTTAACGGCCTTGAGATCCTCCACGCCCGCGCGTGACACGCCCTTCGCCGAACCGAAATGCTGCAGCAATGCACGCTTGCGCGTCGGCCCGATGCCGTCGATCTCGTCGAGCGGATTGATGCCGATGGCCTTCGACCTCTTGGCGCGATGCGTGCCGATGGCGAACCGATGCGCCTCGTCGCGCAGCCGCTGGACGAAATACAGCACGGGATCGCGCGGCTCCAGCATCAGCGATGCCGGCCGCCCGGGAATATGGAAATGCTCGCGCCCGGCGTCGCGATCGGGACCCTTGGCGACGCCCACCAACGCAATGTCGGTGATGCCCAGTTCGGCCAGCACCTCTCGCGCGACAGCCAATTGCCCCAAACCGCCATCGATCAATACCAGATCCGGCCGATCCGGAAACGGTTCGTCGGCCAGCGCCGGTTCGGTCGCCTCACTATCGCCGTCGTCCCCGGCAATTTCCAGCGATGGTTCGGCTTGTTCGGCCACGGATGAAGCGTCGGCGCGCGACACACCGAACGCGATGGCGTCGGCACCACGTTGCTTGTTCGGCGGAGGCATCGGCGGTTGCACGCCTGAAACCTCCTCTGGCGCGTCGCTGTCGTCAGTCAGCACGGGCACGCTGAAGGGTGCATTTTCGTCGTCGGTCGCACTTTCCGGCACGTTCGCCTCCGCGTCGGCCAATCGCTTGAAGCGCCGCGTCAGCACCTCGCGCATCATGCCGTAGTCGTCGCCGGGGGTGAGGGTGGTCGACTTGATATTGAACTTGCGATACTGGCCTTTCACGAAGCCTTCCGGACCGGCGACGATCATGCCGCCGACGGCGTGCGCGCCCTGGATGTGGCTGTTGTCGTAGACTTCGATGCGGCGCGGCACGGCGGCAAGTCCGAAGCGCTCCTTGATACCTTCCAGCAGCAGCCGCTGCGACGAGGTTTCCGCCAGCTTGCGGCCCAACGCCTCGCGGGCGTTCTGCACGGCGTGTTCGATCAGATCGGTTTTCATGCCGCGTTGGGGCACGCGAACTTCGACCTTGTGGCCAGCCTTCGTGCTCAAGGCTTCAGCCATCAGTGCGCGACTTTCGAAGTCGTGGCTGACGAGGATCAGCCGCGGCACGGGCTTGTCGTCGTAGAATTGCGCGATGAAACTTTCGAGCACCTCGCCCACGTCGACGCTGCGATCGGCCTTGGGATAATAGGCGCGATTGCCCCAGTTCTGGCCGGTGCGGAAGAAAAACACCTGGATGCAGGTCTGCCCGCCCTCCTGGTGGGCGGCGAATACGTCGGCCTCTTCGACGCCATCGGGATTGATGTTCTGATCGGCAGTGACGTGCGCCAGCGCCCACAGCCGATTGCGGAACTTGGCCGCCTGCTCATAATCCTGCTTGGCGGCTGCCGCCTGCATCATGTCCTGGTACATCAGCCGCACGTTCTGGCTCTGGCCGCGCAGAAAGGCGTTGGCATCGGCGACCAGCTTGCCATAGTCGGCGGTGGATATCTCGCCGGTACAAGGGCCGGCGCACCGCTTGATCTGGAACAACAGGCAGGGGCGGGTGCGTCCGTCGAACACGCTGTCGGAACAGGTGCGCAGCAGAAATGCCCGCTGCAACATGTTGATCGTGCGGACCACTGCGCCGGCGGATGCGAAGGGGCCGAAATAATCGCCCTTGGAGCCGCGCGCCCCGCGATGCTTGAGGATTTGCGGCGCGTCAGTGTCGCGGCGGATGAGGATATAGGGAAACGACTTGTCGTCACGCATCAGCACGTTGAAACGCGGGCGCAGGCGCTTGATCAGGTTGGCTTCAAGCAGCAACGCTTCGGCTTCCGTGCGCACCGTCACGAATTCCATCGCGGCCGTCGCCATCACCATGCGCAAAATGCGGTTGGAAAGCCCGGCGGTGCGCGCATAATTGGTGACACGGGCTTTCAGCGAACGCGCCTTGCCGACGTACAGCACCTCACCAGCCGCATCGATCATGCGGTAGACGCCTGGCCGTGACGGCAAATGCTTCAGGTACGCCTGAATGACCTCCGGTCCCGTGGGCACAGTGACCGAAGGCGGGGGGGGCGTATCCGTTGGAGGTGCGGGACTATCGCTCATGCCGGTTATGTAATGCCACCGAGGCAATGAGGGAAGATGCGGCGAAGGACTTGGCCCTGCAAGCGAGGTTGCGCTGCGGGCGCGGCGCGTTATGGTGCGGCGTCAAACATTCGCGGACGGCGTTCGATCGCAGCCGGGCTCATTCAGGAGACACGACGATGGGGTTTTCACGGCTCTTCGGCCGCCGACCGGCACGCATCCAGGGTATCGCGGCTGCACTAGTTGCAGCGGCGGGTGTGTTGATGGCAGCCGCCCCGCCCGCGTCCGCACAGCGAAACACCGGCGGCTACACCCGCGACGGCAGCCAGTACGGCCGCACGCAGCGCGTCTATGAAGCCGGTAAATTCGACTACTACGTAATGTCGCTGTCCTGGAGCCCGAGTTATTGCGCCAGCGCACGCGATACGCGTGATCCGCAATGCAACGGCACAGGCGGGCGGCCATTTTCGTTCGTGCTGCACGGCGTCTGGCCGCAGTTCGAGAAAGGCTGGCCGCAGGATTGCCAATCGCCGGACAAAGGCTTCGTGCCACGGCCGGTGGCCAACCGGATGCTCGATATCATGCCGAGCGACAAGCTGGTCTTTCACGAATATCGCAAGCACGGGACATGCAGCGGACTGGGCGTGGACGGCTATTTCGACATGGCCCGCTCGCTCTACAACAAAGTGAAGGTTCCGCCGCGATTCGCAGCCATTACCGATCCGCGCACCTTCGTTTCGACGCCGGAATTGATGGCCGAATTTCTGGCAGCCAATCCCGGCATGAAGGCCGACGGGATCGCGGTCCAGTGCGGCGGCTCCGGTCCGAGGCTGCAGGAAGTGCGGATCTGCTTCGACAAGGGCGGCAACTTCCGCTCCTGCGGGCGCAATGAAAACCAATCGCGGATGTGCTCATCGCAACAGGTATATATGCCGCCGGTACGTGCCGGCGGACGCAACGACGCGCCAGCGATAGGGCAAAAAATCTAAGCCCACGCAGGCTGATCTCAAGCCTTCGGCACGTTGCGCGCTGGATCCGGGTTCGGCACACGCCTGAACGACCGGCTGGCCCGGAATGACGACCGCAACGCCGGGCATCACGGAAACAGCGACCAGCAAGCCATCGACGGCTTGATCGGGAGGAGCGAATCTGACTTCGTTGGAAGGGGCGTCCACTCGGAGGGATCGTGTTGTCGCAGCTACACTCGAGCAATATGCGATCGCGCGGCTGGTCAGAGGAGGCCGAGAGCCTGTTGGCGCCCGAGAACGAACCGCTTAAGGCCACCGGAGGCGCGCCGGAAGCCGCAATCGCGGCGACCCCGGAAGCCGCAATCGCGGCGACCCCGGAAGCC
>JANXYD010000151.1 GCA_025350265.1 Hyphomicrobiaceae bacterium
CTTCGAGGTTTTCGCGCACGGTGTCGGTCCAGGGAAATTCGCGTGTGTCGCGGCGGCCGTCGCGATGTTGCAGCACCAGCGTCACCAGTCCGGGCGTGTCGGGATGGGAATGGTTCCGCACTTCCACCCACGCGGCATCGCCGAACACGGTCAAGCCGATATAGAGCGGCGTCACGAGGATGGCATTGAGATAAGCGGTCGCGCCGGACGCAAAGCGCAGGTGCACCGAAATGACATCGCCATTATCCTTGTAGGCGACGCGGCTGGTGGTCGCGGCATAGACTTCCGATACCGGGCCGAACAGGTCGATGAAGCCGTCGGTTAGATGGATGCCCATCGCGGTCATGCCGGCGGCCGGCGCATCCTTGGGTGAAGTGCGCCAATCGCCGACGGGGACGGCTGCGAGCTTGTCGTGACTGAAATGAGCTTCCGCGTGCATGATCGTACCGAGCGCGCCCGACTGCACGAGCCGGCGCACTTCGGTCAACGCCGGCTCATAGCGGCGCTCGTGGCCGATACCGAGTTGCACGCCGGCAGCCCGGCAGGCCGCGACGCTGCGTTCGGCATCGGCCTTGGTCAGCGCCAGTGGTTTTTCGCAGAACACGTGCTTGCCGGCGGCAGCGATCGCCAACACCTGCGCTGTGTGCTTGGAGTGCGGGGTGCACAGGATCACGGCGTCGACGTCGGCGCGCGTGATGGCAGCTGAAAAATCGGTGGTGAAGTCGACGCCGTGTTGGCGCGCGAAGGCTGCGAGGTCTGGATTGAGATCAACTGCCACGACGATCTGCAGCGCCTGCGAACTCCGCATGCGGCGGATCATGTGCTTGCCCCACCAGCCGAGGCCGACGATCGCGCAACGGATCATGACGTGATTTCTTCCACGAGCGTTACGGCGCGGTGATAGCCGCCCTTGGCAAACACCAGCGGATCGCCCTCGCGGCAACTGGCGTTGATGACCCGGCCGATAAAGATGACGTGGTCGCCGCCATCGATGATCGATTTGGTTTCGCACTCGAAATGGGCGAGGCTGCCGGTCAACACCGGACTTCCGCCGTGGCCCAACGTGTGGTCGATGCCGGCCAGCTTGTCGAGCTTCGGCGTCGAGAAGTGCCGGCTCAACGGCAACTGTCCGATGCCGAGGACGTTGACGGTGAAATGTTTTGCTGCATGGAAGCCCTCGAACGACGCCGAATTGCGCCCGAGGCTCCACAGCACAAGAGGCGGATCGAGCGAGACGGTGTTGAACGAATTTGCGGTCACGCCTTCGTATTTGCCATCCGGCGTGCGCGTCGTCACGACCGTTACGCCGGTTGCAAACCTGCCCATCGCGCGCCGCAGCAATACTTTATCCATCGTCGTGCTGTCCGTTGATTGCCGATGGCTGGTTATGTGGTGGCTGGTGGCCGCGGTTGCCATGACAGATCTCCCAAAGAGCCCGCATCTCGGCCAAAGCATTCGAGACTGTGTCCGGCGACCTCGCCGTCATGAGTATTGGTCCGGCGAAAGTTGCTCAAATCATATGATTGGATTGTCGGCATCACTAAACGCGATGGATGGGCTCGCTGGGGCCGTAGGCGTTGCTGTGGCCGCAGCGCGCGGCGTGCGGGCAACAGAAAAAGGGGACCGCGCCGGGTCCCCTGGTTTCATTCGACGGCGATGGTGCGGGTTGACTTAAGCCGCGACATTGCCGGCGTCGCCCGGATCGCGCAGCACGTAGCCGCGGCCCCAGACTGTCTCGATGTAGTGTTTGCCGCCGGTTGCCGCTTGCAGCTTTTTGCGCAACTTGCAGATGAACACGTCGATGATCTTCAGTTCCGGCTCGTCCATCCCGCCATAGAGATGATTGAGGAACATTTCCTTGGTCAGCGTCGTGCCCTTGCGCAGCGACAGCAGTTCCAGCATCTGGTACTCTTTGCCGGTCAGATGTACGCGCTGGGCGTGAACTTCGACCGTCTTGGTATCAAGGTTCACCTTGAGATCGCCGGTTTCGATGACCGACTGGGCGTGCCCCTTGGAGCGGCGCACAATGGCGTGAATACGTGCGACCAGCTCGTCCTTGTGGAACGGCTTGGTCATATAGTCGTCGGCGCCGAAGCCGAGACCGCGCACCTTGTCTTCGATGCCGATGAGACCGGAGAGAATCAAAATAGGTGTCTGTACCTTGGACACCCGCAAGGTCTTCAAGACTTCGTAGCCGCTCATGTCCGGCAAATTGATATCGAGCAATATGATGTCGTAATCATAGAGCTTGCCGAGATCCACACCTTCTTCGCCAAGGTCGGTGGTGTAAATGTTGAAGCCTTCCGACTGCAACATCAGTTCGATGCTTTGCGCTGTGGCGCTGTCATCTTCTATTAGAAGAACCCGCATGTCTTTCCTCTCGTCCCCTGCCTGATGACAGGCCGCTTGCCT
>JANXYD010000173.1 GCA_025350265.1 Hyphomicrobiaceae bacterium
CGAGCACGTTTCCGTGACTGACGCCCTTCAGTGAAACGTTGTCGATCAAGCCGCCGTAGCTGTCGTTGCCTTTGGCGTCTTCACGAAACTCGAGCCGATCCGTGCCGCCGGTGCCGATCAGCTTGAACTGTTCAGTGCTCCAGTTGGTCGAGCCCGGCGCGATGTGGGCGACCTCGACGCCGTTCCAGAAAACGTTGATGCCGTTGGTCGAGGCCGACGTCCCCGGGCGCATCGCCGTATCGAGGCTGAGATTGTATTCCTCGCCGGCGACCGTTTTTACATCCTGCCAGACTTTGCTGAAGCGGTTGTCGTAGTCGAGTTCCATCAGCTTATCGCCAGCCGAGGCGTTCTCGATGAAATTCTTGCCCCAGACTTCGATGCCGGTATCGGAGTGCCAGCCGCCGACCTGCGCAAAATGCGACCAGGTCCCTGCTCCCACGGGTGCCGTCTCGAAACTGCCGTCGACCAGCAATTCACCGTTCGCCGTCGCGCCGGTAATGGCATCGTTGCCCTTATTACCGAGGATGGTGTCACTCCCTGTCGTGCCATTCAGCACGTCTGCTTTTGTTGTTCCGTTCAACGTCGCCATGTGTATTCGCATCTCCCGATGCGGCTCCCTGATTTGATCGATATCGCAACGGCCATATGGCCAACTCATTAGTCCGTGTCCGTTTGGAGTATGTCAGATGAGTTTCACCAAACCGTCCATTTTCGGCCGCCACTTTTGTTCAAATGCATTCGACATCTAGCTTTAAAAAAGGACGTCACTTGATATTCAAATGCCGGCCGCCGATCCTTGACGCGCGGTCGCTGCAGTGCGACCTCACCAGGCGATGCCCTGATAGCTGTCGTCGCCTTCCGGCAAGATCTTGTAGAGCCGCGCCAGATCCACCACCGGCAAACCCGGACGCCGTGCCGCGATCGCCGCACGGAACTCGTCCGTCGCATGACTGACTACGACCACGTCGCATTCCGCCGTCAGCGATTTCGCATCCGCCGCGCACATCGCTTGCAGGTTGTCCATCACGTTGGCTTGGCTCGGGCAGGCATGACGCACGTAGGCGATCTGGCCCTTCAGATTATCGTTGAAGCGCAAGTTCGGATCGTAGACGCTCAGCGTCCGGCCCCTGGCCGACAACATCGCCATCAGCTCCAGCGTCGGGCTCTCGCGCAGATCGTCGGTCGCCGGCTTGAAGGTGACGCCGAGGAAGCCGACGCGTTTGACGCCAAGCTGCTCGACGATGCGGGCCGCTTCCGCGATGTGGCGCTGGTTGGTGACGCCGAGCGACTGGATGAGCGGCAGATCGACGTTCTGCGCCTCCGCCAGATGCGCCACGGCGCGCACTTCCTTGGGCAGACACGACCCGCCGAACGCGAAGCCCGGTTTCAAATAATAGGGCGACAGGTTGAGCTTGGTATCGGTGACTAAGATGTTCATCACCTCATGGCTGTCGATGTCCAACGATTTGCACAAGCGCCCGATTTCATTGCCGAACGCCACCTTGTTTGCATGCCAGACGTTGTCGACGTATTTGACCATCTCGGCAGCCGCGATCGAGCAGAACTGGATTTTCTCATCGACCGCTCCATAGATCGACGCAACGATCTGTTCGGTTTGCGCATCCGATGCGCCGACGACGGTCTTGGGCGGCGCATAGAAGTCGGCCACGGCCACGCCTTCGCGCAAAAATTACGGATTGAATGCCACGCCGAAATCGACGCCGAGCGTCTTGCCGGAGGCTGCGGCAACCTCGACGGCGACACAGTCGAGCGTCGTTCCCGGCGGCACCGAGCAGCGCAAAACCACCACGTGGAAAGCATCCTTCATCGCCAACGCCTGGCCGATGGCACGGCTTGCCTGCCGTACATAGGTGAGGTCGCAGCTGCCATCGGGTGCCGTCGGCGTGCCAACCGACAGGAACGTCACGTCGGTTGAAAGCACTGCGGCGACGAGGTTCTGCGTCGCATCGATCCGGCCCAGGCGAACGCCTTCCGACAGCAGTTCCTCCAGCCGATCTTCGACGATGGGCGAACGGCCTTCCTTGACCGATCGCACTTTTTCGAGGCTAACGTCGACGCCCGTCATGTGGAAGCCGAGATGCGCCAGGCACGCGCACGACACCGCCCCGACATATCCGAGCCCGATAACTGAAATCGACGGCTTTGCGCCCTGCGCACTCGCGCGCACCGCTGTGGCTGCGGTCACGAAATCCTGCTTTACCAAATTCATACCAAATTGCTCCCGAAATTACCGAACGGCTGACGCACCGTCGCTTGACGCTTGTCGCGGGTGTTTTTGCTCCGCCTTGACGCCGTTGATCCGGCGCGGCGGCCTCCGCATTCATCTCCCAAAAGACGACTGCGCACTCGTTCGACAAGCGAGATAATGTCAGGAAAGCATTTGAGTTTATTGAAATTAATGGATCGAGTTTTATCGATATCACATTTCGATCTGATCAGAGGCCGAATACCGACAATAGAAAACCGATACTTGGAATAGACATTATTTCCGAATAATAAACCACGGCGAGAAAAAGTCCGCCGAACGACAGCCACGTCAACCACATCGCCATGAACGATTGGGCCTGCGCGAGGACGGTGTCGCCGCCGATACCCGCCGACTGGTTGCCGCGGTTCGCCCAGCGCTGCTTCGACAGCCGCCACAGCATGTAAACCTTCACCTGCGCATTCAGCTTCTGGTTGACCGGCAAAATCCACACGTAATTGAGATCGACGCGTTCTGAATATGAAAATAGCGCCAGCGACAGCAGCATGCGCGTGATCGCCAGATACAGAATATATTGCACGATGAAGATCGGACCGGCGCGTAAGGCTTCCGCGCCGGCCAGCAGCGGGCTGAACAACGTCGTCCACATCGCCAACCGCTGATCGACAACACACCACCAGATGAAAAACGGCATGCGCGCCGGGCCAAGCTTGATCGCGCGCTGTCCGTTGCGCAGCATGTTGCCTGACCAGCGCCGCAGGTTTTCCTCCATGCGGTTCCAGCCGGAGCCCTCCACGACCTCAATCGTCGTGCCCGACGCGTCCGGCACGTAGGTCATCTTGACGCCCTTGGAAAGCAGCGCGTACCAGGTACTTTTGTCGTCGCCCGACAGGAAGCGGAACGTGCCCCACAGCCAGTGATCGAGAAAGTCAGCCTCCTGCAGGCGGATGAAGTCCTCAGTTACGATGTATTGCGCCCGGAACACGCTCATGCGCCCCGTCAGCGTCAACACGCGGTCCGACAGCGCATGCGATTGCATGGCGATGCGGCGCTGCGCAAATCGCATATTCAACCACGACTGCATCCACCAGGGGCCATGCACCACCACGCCTTCGTCCGTCGTCAGCGCGTGTAACTCTGGATCGAGTGCGAACAGCGGGAAGCACTTTCTCAGGCAACCCGGATGCATCACGAAATCGCCGTCCATGAACACAACGAGATCGTCGCGCCCGACACCGGCCCGCGACATGGCCCTGAGGATCAGCGCGATGGCCACGCGCTTGCCCGGCTGGTTCTGCCGGACGATGCGCAAGGTGACGTCCAAGTCCTTGGCGATCACCTTCAGATGATTGGCGATCTTCACTTCGTCCGACAACTCGCTCGACCCCAGCCACAGCGTCGCCGGCACGCCGGCTTCGCGGATCTGCTGGCAGAGCCCCCGCAGCACCGTTTCTGAAATGGCGCGGTGCTCGCGAAACGTCGTCATCTGGACGTGGATATGTTTCGGCCGCCAGCCTGAATTCCACAACGCCGCCGCCTGCGCGCGCTTCTTCGGATAGGTGATAAGCCCGAATACCTTCGCCCGCAGGAAGTGGTTCATCCACCAGCCGTACCGCCAGATACCCAACAGCCCCAGCACATACGTCACCTGACCGAGTTCTGCGTTGTATATGTTGTTCGGGATCGTCAGCAGCATTCCGAAGCAGCCGGCAAAGAACGCCGTCAGCTTCAACAGCACCAGCGGCGACCACTTCTCCCAGAACGCCAGCGGATCGGGTGCCTTGATATCACCGATAATGAAGGGCTGACGTTGCGGCCTCGCCGCCGCCTCACCGCCGGGCTCGACCGACGGTGCGACCCGCACGTTCCGTACCCTTCGCTGAGGTGACACGGCTGCGTCCTGACGCAACAATGGCGGCGTTGCCGCCGCCACCTGTTGCCGTGCATCAGAGGTGGTTTTCTGACGTGCCTCAGACACGATTGTCATAACACGGTGCTCAAGCGCTGCCGGATGATGTTGTAGAGGCCGAAGTTGGAGCGCTGCGGAAACACCACCACGACCGGCAGTCCCGACCGATAGCGCTGCGTATTGGCGACCCGTTTTGCATCCTGAAAGGTGATCAACACTTGCGCCGAGCGATCAACACTGCCGCGCCACCGGTAGCCCGGGTTCTGCGCGACGTTTTGCTCCTGCACGAAGCCCGACGTGCGATCGATCTGCAGGATGCGACCCTTCAGCGTTTCCGCCAGCGCCGGCACATACACCAGCACCTCGTCGCCAAGTCCGGTGCGCGAGACCTCGTCCTGGTTGAGGAATGCCGTCACCTGGCGCAACTCGCGCTGTTCGAAAGTCGCGATCACATCTCCGCGCCGCACCGTCCCCTGATCGACGCGTTTGATTTCCAGCACCGTGCCGTCGAACGGCGCACGCACCGCCAACCGCTTCTTGTGATTGAGCAGCGCTTCGTATTTCGCCTGCGTCAGGCGCACTTCGTTGTCGGCAAGCTTGAGCTGCGCTTCGAGCTGGCTGAGATCGCCGACCATGGTCTGGCCGGTGTAGAACCACTTGCCGTCGCCCTGGCTGGCGATATCGACACGCGACTTGAGTTCGATCTGCTTGCTTTCCACGGTCTTGCGCAACGCCACCGCCGCCTTCTCGGCATTCTCGAGCAGCGTGTCGGTCGTGAAGCCCTTGCGGTGCAAGATCGCCAACCGCCCATATTGCTGCTCGGCCGCCGTCAACTGTGCTTCGGTGCTTTCGAGATCGATCTTTGCCTGATCAAGGTTCTTGCCCTCGACCGTCGTCAAGCCCTTCATGCGCTCCAGTTCATCGTTGAGCCGCTTGCGATAAAAAGTCGACTGGGCCTTGCGTTCACCGACCGCGATTTCAGCCAGTTCGATATCGCGCTCCAGCACGTTGTCGGAAACCTCGACCACCACGTCACCGCTTTTGACGCCGTCTCCCGGCTTGAACCTGCCCCACGCGACACGGCCATCGACCTGCGACGTTACCGTTTCGATCGGCGCGGAGATCACCGCCGTCTGCACTTCCATGCGCCAAAAATTCGAGTACGCGAGCAACCCCGTGTAGCCGAAGATGAGCAATCCGAGCACGCCGTAAAAGCTCGTCATTGCCACGGCCTTGACCGGCCAGCGCCTGATCGGCAATGCCGCGAGGCTAATCTTCCGTTTCGGCTCCAGCGATGCCGGCGTCACCGGAACGTCGATCCGCTGGATGGTGTCGGCCACCTCCGACATCGATCCGCGCACCAACTCCTCGAGGAAGTGCGTCATCAATTCGCTCTCGCGCTCACCGAGTTCGGTGAAGCGGCCGGCGAACATCCCCGTTTCTAGATTGAACCGCACGATCTCCGCGCGCGAACTGGTGGCCGCCCTGCGCGGCGAGATCCCGGTGCCGGCCAAGGCCTGCGTGCTGACCTTTGACGACTGCCACCTCTCCAACTGGACCAAGGCCGCGCCGCTGCTCTCCAGGTATGGCATGACCGGCGTGTTCTTCTGCGTCACGGACTTCATCGGCGAGGGGCCAAAACGTCCCCAATGGAACCCCGAAGGGGGGCCCGAAGGGGGCGAAGGGGGCGGGGGGCCGGAGCTGCTCAGCGCGCCGGAGTCCTTTTGCCGCGCGCTCGACACTGGCGACGTGTCACAGTTCCTGAACGAGGCCGAGCTCCGCGCCCTGGTGCAGGACTATGGCTTCGAGGTCTTTGGCCACAGCGCCCGGCACCAGGGCGCGTTCCGCAGCCTGATCAAGACCGGCTCCTTAGGCGACGCGCACACCCACTGGAGCGCCTGGGGCATCTACGGCCCGGAACAGCGCCAGGCACCGGACGCAGGCAGCCTGCCGCTGTTTGAGACCGGCAGCGCCTACGCCTACAACGGCTACTGGCCGGTTTTGGGCAGCGCTGCGGCCGGGGGCGGCCTGTACTACCGCCGTTGTTCGGACGCTGAGCGCCGGGCCCTGTGCCTGGAAGATTTCCGGCGCTGTTACGCGCGCAGCCGGGACATCAACGGCTGTGGCGATGAGCAGTATTTCTGCTGGCCCTGGGGCCAGTATGACGGCCTTGCCGAGTCCTGCCTGCGCGAAGCGGGCTTCAAGGCCGCCTTCACCCTGGAGCGCAGCGCCAACGCGCGCGGCACCAACCCCTTGCGCATCCATCGTATCGGTGTAGGCAAGACCAAGGACGGGGCCTGGCTGGAAAGCCGTCTGCGCATGTACTCCGGGCAGCTCTCCTCCCACGTGTTCTTCAAGTTCTTCCGCAAGCGGCCCGAGATCGCCAGCGTGCTGTACATGACCGACTCGGACAAGCTCTCCGGCGGCAGTCGGCAGATGGTCAACAACATCCTGGGCATGCGCGAGAGCGGCCTGCGCGTCACGGCCGTGCTCCCGCCCGGCTCCGAGATCGCCGCGGCGCTGACGCCGCTGACCACGGGCGAGAACCCCATCGAGGTGGTCGAGTTCGGCGGGTTCAAGCAGTACGTGCGCGCGGCCGCCTTTGTGCGTGATCTGGCCCGGCGCGTTGAGGCCGACGTGGTGCACACCTTCCACGCCAGGGCCTACAAGAGCGCGGCCCTGGCCAAGATGCTCGGGTTGGGGGGCGCGCGCTTCAGACTGTTCATCAACCGCGGGGTCATCTTTCCGCCCAACACCATCTTCGCCCTGTACAGCCTGGCCGCAGCGGGCGTGACCTGCAATTCGTTCAAGTGCGCCGAGGTGCTGCGCCGCTACCAGGTGCCGCAGAACCGGCTCCGGCTCGTGTACAACTCCTATCTGCCAGAGGGCGCTGCCCCCCCGGAGCGCCAGGCGCGCAAGAAGCGCGGCGCGCGCGTGCTCTATGTGGGCAACGAGGCCCCGGCCAAGGGCTTTGACGTGTTCCTGCGCCTGGCGGCGGAGCTGGTGGCCCGCGGCGTACGCGACCTCGAGTTCGTGGCTGCCGGGGTGCGCAACATGCAGCCCTTTGAGGCGCTCGTGACCCCGGCCTTGCGTTCGCGCCTGGCCCTGCCCGGGCATCTGCCCCACGACAGCGTGCTGCGCGAGTTCAAGGACGCGGACATACTGGTGCTGCCCTCACGCCAGGAGAGCCTGCCCAACGTGCTGCTGGAGGCCTTTGCCTGCTCCCTGCCTGTTGTGGTCACGGACGTGGGCGGGATGCCGGAACTGGTGCACGACAAGGTCAACGGCTTTGTGCGGCCCTCGGAGGACGTGGCCGGGCTGGCCGACGCCGTGGCCGACCTTGCGGCCGACCCTGCCCTGCGCCTGCGCCTGGGCCGCATCAACCGCGAGCTGGTGGCCCGGTACCTGACCAACGCCGCCAAGACCCTCACGCTTCTGCGCGTGTATTTTGGCGAGGCGCTGTTCGAGCCCCTGCCCATTGAGGCCCTGGCCCGGCAGGTGGCTGTGCAGTGTTCCTTGACGGAGTCGCAGGAGCCTGACCAGAAGGAGGGGCCATGCCCGCACCGCAAGGCCTGAGCGCGGCCTGGGCTGCCCTGCCCGCGCCCCTGCGCCAGCGCCTGGGGCTGGCCTCCACGGGCTGGCGGCATTTGGCCCAGGCCGGGGCGCTGTGCCTGGGCCTGGCCCGCTCGGCGGGCGAGTCAGGCGAAAGGGCGCGCCTCACGGCCCTGGCCGCGGACCTGCTGCTCTGGGCCTTTGGCGAGAACCCGCTCTCCGGACCGCTGGCCGCGGAGATTCTGGCAGCGCCGGAACTGCCCTTGCCCGAGGCCTCGCGCGCGGCCCTGGCTGCTGTGGCGGCCAACTGGCGCGTACCCTCGGAGGCCGAGGGCGGGCTGGCCTATTTCGAGCGCCTGGCTGCCCGGCGCGACACGGCCAAGCTGGCCGAGTTCCTGGCCGGGCAGGTGCAAAAAGCCCCGCAGGCCCTGTTCTGGCGCGAAAAGGCGCTGGCGCTGGCGCTCTACGCCGCAGAGCCCGAGGCCAGAGCGGCCCTGGAAGCCACGGCCCTGGAGGGCCTCGGCCTGTCCTCAAATTTGGGTCCGGCCCTGGCCCCGGTGGCGGCTGGGCTCACGGCCCAGGCAGCCTTTTTGCGCGGCGACACAGGGGCCTGCGTGGACGGGCTGACGCACATGCAGGCGGCTTGCGGCCCGGCCTTTGGGCCGGGTTTTGCCCCGGCGCGTCTGGGCCTGGCCCTGCTGGCCGCGGAAGAGGACGCTGCCGCGCTGCCGCAGCTCTTTCAGGCCCTGGCGGCCGCGCCCTGGCAGGCCAGCCTGGCCCTGGCCGCGGCGGACGCCGTGAGCGGCCTGCGCCATGAGCTGGCGCCCCTGCCCGGCCCTGCGCTGATCATGCTCTACACCTGGAACAAGGCCGCGGACCTGGACGCCACGCTTTTGAGCCTGTTCGCGTCGGACTTGCAGAATGCGCGCGTCATGGTGCTGGACAACGGCAGCACGGACAAGACCCCGCAGGTGCTCTCCGCCTGGGCCGAACGCGTTGGCGAGAAGCTGCTGCGCGTGGACCTGCCCATCAACATCGGCGCGCCCGCAGCCCGCAACTGGCTGGCCGCGTTGCCGGAAGCCAAGGCGGCCGAGACCCTGGTGTTTCTCGACGACGACGTGGACCTGCCGACGGACTGGCTCCGACGCCTGGGCGCGGCGCTACGCCAGCATCCGGACGCAGGGGTTGTCGGCTGCAAGGTGGCGGACCACCACGCCCCGCACCTGCTGCAAAACGTGGCCGGGCACCTGGTTATTCCGCCGGACGTTCCGGATGACCGGCCGGACCTGGATTTCCAGAGCCTGACGCCCAACCCCTTCCGCCTGGCGGACGCGCACCTGCAGGGGCCGGACTGGGGTCTGTTCGACTTCATGGCCCCCTGCGCCTCGGTCACGGGCTGCTGCCACCTGTTCCGCCGCGCGGCGCTCGATG
>JANXYD010000181.1 GCA_025350265.1 Hyphomicrobiaceae bacterium
TGAACGTCGACGCTACCAATGAGGAGGCCAGGGTATTCTACGACCGTGTCGGCTGGGCTACTGTGTCCGAGATGCGCCAGAAGCTGCTGCGCGAAGTCCGCCGTATCGAGCGTGAGTGAGCGCGGCGCGGGCATGCGTGCGCGCCATGCACTCAGCACTTGCCCAGCCGGTCGCCACCGGTAGAATGCGGCCACGATCCATCCCCCAACTCCGAGGCATCTCATGGCCACCACCAATCGCGTCTGCAAGCTCGTCAAGCGGCCACCGCCGGGGCTCGTGCAGCGCGACGTCTGGGCGATCGAGGATCTGCCGTTGCGGGAGCCCGGCCCGGGCGAGTTCCGCGTCAAGATCGGTTATGTGTCGATCGATCCGGCGATGCGCGGCTGGATCAACGACAGCAAATCGTATGTGCCGCCGGTCGGCCTGGGAGAGGTGATGCGGAGCTACTCCGTGGGCACGATCGATGCGTCCAATCATCCCGACTACAAGGTCGGCGACGCCGTGCAGGGGTTGTTCGGCGTGCAGCAAAACGCCATCTCCAATGGCCAGAATGTTGGCCGCGTCGATCTCTCCAAGGCACCCATGCAGCGCTGGGTCGGCGGGCTCGGCATGCCCGGCTGGACGGCCTATTTCGGGCTGCTGGAAGTGGGCCAGCCGAAGTCGGGTGAAACCGTCGTGGTGTCGGCTGCGTCCGGCGCGGTCGGCTCCATCGTCGGCCAGATTGCGAAGCTCAAGGGCTGCCGCGTCGTCGGCATCGCGGGGGGCGCTGAAAAGTGCCGTTTCCTCACCAACGAACTGGGTTTTGATGCCGCCGTCGACTACAAGGCCGGTAATCTCGGGGCCGATCTGAAAGCCGCCTGCCCGAAGGGCATCGATGTCTATTTCGAGAACGTCGGCGGCGAGATCCTGGATGCGGTGTTGCTGCAGATGAATACGTTTGGGCGCATCCCCGTATGCGGACTGATTTCGGCCTATAACGCCACCCGCATGCCCGAGGGACCAAAGAACCTGCGCTGCGTGCTGACGCAACGGCTGACCATGCGCGGCATCATCGTGTTCGACTGGGCCAACCGCATTCCCGAAGCGATCCGCGATCTGGCGACCTGGCACGCCGAGGGTAAGCTTAAAATTCGCGAGGATGTGCGCAAGGGCGGCATCGATGCCTATCCTGAGACTCTGAACCTGCTGTTCTCAGGCGAAAACAACGGCAAACTGGTGTTGGCGGTGTGATGCGCGACGGTCTGACGCTCTACTTCATCCGGCACGGCGAAACCGATTGGAACAAGATCCAGCGCTATCAGGGCCAGACAGATATCCCCCTCAATGACACCGGGCGGGCGCAGGCCGCCCGCAATGGCCGCGTGCTGGGCTGTGTGCTGGACACCGACCGTGCGCGCTATGATTTCGTGGCGAGCCCGCTCGAACGCGCCACCGAGACCATGGAAATCGTGCGTGCTGGCGTGGGGCTGCCGGCACGTCCGTTCGCGTTGGACGATCGCCTCAAGGAACAGAATTTCGGCCATTGGGAAGGTTTGATCTGGGGCGAACTGCCGGTGCTGGACCCGGTTGGGCTGGCCGCCCGCACGGCAGATACGTGGAACTGGACGCCCGAGGGTGGCGAGAATTACGGCATGGTGCGGTTGCGCGTGCAGGCTTGGCTCGATGACCTGGTGCGCGATACCGTCGTCGTCAGCCACGGCAACATCTCACGCGCGGTGCGTGGTATCCTGCTCGGCCTCGACCAGACCGTGGTGCCAACGCTGCAAGTGCCGCAGGACAAATTTTTGCGCATTGCATCGGGGCAGGCGGAATGGTTATGAGGGTCAAGCGCGCAGTCGCGCGCCGCAATGGAACCGCATCATGAATAAGCGCCGCATGTCGATCACCTCTATCGGCCGATCGATCCGTCTCCGCCCGCGGCTCTATCTCGCCGCACTCGCGGGGCTGGCCATGATGCTGGTGCTGCCGCAGACCCTGTCGGTCATCCTGCGCTCGACCATCGCCTGGAACGTCGGCGGCGTCGTCTACCTGATCGCCACGTTCCGGCTTATCCACCGCGCCGGGATCGATAACATTCGTGCGCGCGCAGCCCGCCAGGACGACGGCCGCTATGCCATCCTGGTGTTGATCCTGCTCGCCATCTTCGCAAGTTTCGGTGCCATCGCCGGGCTGATCAACGAAGCCAAGGCCGCGCGGGAACTGCTCAAGATCGCCTATGTGTCGCTGGCCGCGCTGACCATCTTCGTGTCGTGGACGGTGTTGCAGATCGCCTTCACGCTGCACTATGCGCACGAATACTACATGCCCGAGGAAAGCGGACAACCGATGGCGGGGCTGACGTTTCCGGCCGACGACAAGCCTGATTTTTGGGACTTCTTTTATTTCGCGACCTCGATCGGAGCCACGTCGCAGACGTCCGACGTGGCTATCAAATCCAAACCGTTGCGCCGTGTGGCGACAGCGCACGCGGTGGTCTCGTTCTTCTTCAACACGACCGTGCTGGCACTGATGATCAATCTCGCCGCCAGCTTGATTTGACGCGTTCTTTTGAGGGCTCCGCAATGACCACGTCGTCGGCACCAGCGCGCAATGTGGTGGCGGGACGCACCGTGTTCCTCGAATTGCTCCGCTCGGAAGGCATTACGCACCTGTTCGGCAATCCCGGCACCACCGAATTGCCGGTCATGCATGCGTTGAAGGAGGTGCCCGAAATCACCTATGTGATGGCGATGCAGGAAAGCCTCGTGGTTGCCATGGCGGATGGGTTTTCGCGCAGTTCCGGACGGCTTGTCGCAGCCAACGTGCACGTGGCGCCCGGGCTCGGCAATGCGATGGGCGCGCTCTATAACGCGAAATTCACCGGCACGCCGATGATCCTCACCGCCGGCCAGCAGGAGCAGGGTCACGGCCTGATGGAGCCGCTGCTGTACGATAATCTGGTGGCGATGTCGGCCCCGTTGGTCAAATGGGCCGTGGAGGTGACACGTCTGGAAGACCTGCCGCGCATCGTGCGGCGGGCCGCCAAGATCGCCACCACCGCGCCGATGGGACCGGTGTTTATTTCGTTGCCGGGCGATATTCTCAATGCCGAAGCCGGCATCGATCTTGGTTTGTCCACGCGCATCGATACAGCGGTTCGACCGACCGACGCAGCCCTTGAGCGGCTCGCCGACCGGCTGCTGCAGGCGCAGCATCCGGTGATCGTCAGCGGCGACGAGATCGTCAAATCCGATGCACTCGAGGAAGCGGGCCAACTGGCTGCGATGCTGGGCGCGCCCGCCTATCAGCAAAGCATAGCCTACGGCGCGCATTTCCTCTCGGCGCACCCCTGTTACATGGGTGCGCTGACGCGCACCCAGAAAGACACGCACGCCGTCCTCGCTGCGCACGACCTGCTCATCGCGCTCGGCACCGACCCCGTGCGCATGTCGGTTTACGCCCCAATCGACGCGATGCCGGGCACCCTGGCGATCGCGCAAATTGGCCTCGTCGATCACGACATTGGCAAGAACCACGCAGTCGAACTGGCGATCAAGGCCGACGTGAAGGCGACGTTGGCCGCGCTGTTGCCGGTGCTGGCCAAACGCGGCGGCGCCGCCTTGAAGGCGCGTGCGGCGGCAGGCGTCGGCGCGCTGGCGGATACGAACTGGACAGCGCGCCGCGGGAAACTGGCAGCCAGCATTGCCAAGTCATCAGCCAAAACGCCGATCGATCCCGATTTTGCGACGCTGACTTTGATCGATACTCTGCCTGCAGACGCCATCCTGTTCGACGAATCGCTCACCACCGGGCGCTATGTCGGGGCACTGCACGCCCATCGCGAACGCTATGGCTATCACGCGCTGGCGTCCGGCGGCATCGGCTGGGCGCTGCCGGCGTCGGTGGGGGCGTGCTTTGCAAATCCGGGTCGGCCGGTGGTCTGCTACACCGGCGATGGCAGCGCGATGTATTCGATCCAGGCGCTGTGGACGGCCGCGCATCACAAACTGCCGCTGACCGTGGTCATCGCCAATAACGGCGGCTACCGCATCATCAAGCAGCGGTTGCTGTCGTTCCACAACGACCGCAATTTCGTCGGGATGGATTTCAAGGACCCGGCCGTGGATTTCACCGGGCTGGCTAAATCGCTGGGACTTCAGGCGGAGCGCATCACCGAGCCATCGAAGTTGAAGGCCGCACTCGCGCGCGCGCTGGCCGCCGGCCGCCCCAACCTTGTGGAAGTCGTTGTCGACGGCACGGTTTGAAGCGTGGCTGCGATGTTGGCCGCCGTCAGTAACACCCGGCGATGCAGGTGACGGATGGCTTGCTGTTTTCGGTGACGGGTGGTTTTCCAACGTCGGCCATACTGCGGCGTTGGCTGCTGGCTTCAATGGGCTGGCCGATTGGTGCTGCTGCTGGCGCATCGGCAGGGCCGATGAGTTCGGAGGTTGCCACCCCCGCGCTATCGAACCCGCCATCTTCATCAGCAAGTGCCTGCTTCGCCCGCGCGGCCGCCGCCGCCGCACGCTCGCTGGGCGGCATGCCGGCGTCGGTCTCCTGTGGCCGCGATGGAGTGCCGGTCACGGCTGGTCGCGGCTCGATTACTTCGGCGACCGCTATGGGTGCGGCTCCCGCGGGCCATTCCAGTCCCGGCTGCAGGCGCAGGCGCATGGTCTTGGCGTGCACCGGTGCAACCAGCGCGATCGTCGTCAGCGCAACGAGCAGGCTGAGACCCAATGATTTTGTCCTCAGGCGGTACATCTGGCGACCTGTTTTGACCAAGGTGACGCGAACAATGCCGGATCATGCAAGGCGCGTCCTAACAATGAGGCTGTCAACTCGCGACAATTTGCAAAAAATTGCGTGTAATGGCAGACGCAGCGCGTGCCTGCGTCGGATCGGGGCACGGGCACCAGGCCTTGCGGGCCGTTAACCGGAGTAGACGATGCGAAACTCGACGATAAGCATGGGAATGGCTGTGGCCGCCATCGGCTTGGGCAGCGCGGCAATTTCGGCGCCGGCAGCAGCCAAGACGTGCAAGGACCCGCTGACGGTCAGCTCGCGCTCCACCATCAAGACCGGCGAAGACGCGCGAACCAAGCGTGCGACAGACAACGCCGAAAAGAAATGGAGCAAGCAGGTGCGCGCAAAATACGGCTTACAATATTACTTCTGGATGCGCTCAGACGCACAAAAGATCGAGTGCCGACAAACCCCGAAATCGAGCATCTGCACCGCAACCGCCACGCCGTGCAGCCTGTTGTAAATATCGACGAGCGACCAATATTAGCGGCAGGCGCTCATTTCACTTTCTCGGAAAACCTTTCATGACGCTCAAGGCAGCAATCGTCCCGGTCACGCCGTTTCAGCAGAACTGCACCTTGCTGTTCGATGAAACCACCAAGTCGGGCGTCGTGATCGATCCGGGCGGCGATCTTGATCGCATCGAAGACGCGATCAAGCAGATCGGCATGAAGGTCGAGGGCATTCTGCTGACGCACGGGCATATCGACCATACGGCCGGGGCCGACGAACTGCGCGAGCGCCTGGGTGTCAAAATCACCGGGCCGCATCTCGCCGATAAGTTTTTGATGGATGGTTTGGAAGCGCAGGCGCGGCAATACAACTTCCCCGGCGTGCGCAACGTCACCCCGGATCGTTGGCTGGTCGAGGGCGACAGCGTGACGTTGGCGGGCGTGCCGTTTCAGGTGCTCCACTGCCCCGGGCATTCGCCCGGCTCAGTCGTGTTCGTCAACGTCGATGCCGGGATCGCGATTGTCGGTGACGTGCTGTTCCAGGGTAGCATCGGCCGTACCGATTTTCCCTATGGCGATACGCAAGCGCTGATATCGGGGGTGCGCACCAAACTGTTTCCGCTCGGCGACGATATCGTGTTCATTTGCGGCCATGGACCGGCCAGCACGTTCGGCGAAGAGCGCCGCACCAACCCGTTCGTGGGCGACGCGGCGTAGGTGCCTGCCGAAAGGTCGCCCGTGCCGGTTGCGCAGGCAATTTCGCTGTAGAAAAAATGATCAAACGCATAAAAAATAATCGATTCAAGTTGCTTAGTTGCAACAGTGTCACATGTGTGAATCTGATTCGTTTGAAATGATACTCTCGCATTGCAGGGCGTTCATCATTGCCCCTATCAATCTATCGATAGCTGATTGTTAAGGGGTAGCAGTGATGAGGTTTCAAGTTGGGGTTGTGTTGCGTTCGTTGGCACTGGGGTGTGTCGCGTCCGGTTTGTTCGCTGCAGGGGCGAGCGCGGATGGAAGCCTGAAAGATGCTCCGGCTCCGGCCGTATCTGACGCACGTGAGTTCAAGTTTTCCTGGAACGCCGGTGCCGCGACCGACTATGTATTTCGCGGTGTCTCGCAGTCCGCTGGCCGGCCGTCGGCCAATGGCGGCGTCGACCTGACGTACGGAATAGCCTACGCCGGCATCGCCTTGTCGACGATCAATTTCGGCAAGGATTTGGCCAACGGCCACGACATCGCGCGGCTGGAAACCGATCTCTATTTCGGCATCAAGCCCGTCGTCGGCCCAGTCACCTTCGATATCGGAGCCATTGCCTACACCTATCCGGGGGCCATCTATGGCGTCACCCACACCTACACGGACACGCCGACCTACGTCGAAGGCAAGATCGGCGCGAGCGGCGACATCTATAAGGGCGGCACCATCGGCGCCACCGCCTACTATTCGCCCGAGTACCAGTTCAGAGCCGGCAAGGTCGCCACCTTCGAGGGCACGTTCGCACACGCGTTCGCCGAATTCAACGGCATCACGCCGACGTTCAGCGCGTTGGTCGGCCTGCAGAAGGGCAACAGCACGGCGAGCTATCTTGGCAACTTCGGTAACGGCACCGACAACCTGAAGTACTGGAACGCAGGTGTGACGTTTGGCTTCCTCGAAAAATGGTCGCTGGACATGCGCTATTGGGACTCAGACCTCAAGGGCAAAGTCGGCGGCTCCGGTTTCTGCACCGCGTCCACCTTCCAGTGTGGCCAACGTTATCTCGCCGCGATCAAATATACCTACTGATCGGCTCGTCGGCTGACGACATGCAACCTTTTGGGGCGATCTCCGGATCGCCCCTTTTTGCGTTGCGCGGGGGGGCGGCTGCAACGGAACGCGTCCGCTTCGACGCGATTGATTTGAAGCCACGGGCCGCGCATGTTAAACGATGCGGCAGGTCCATTTCCTCAGTCCGCCTCGCAAGGCACTCATGGTTATCGTCTACGACAAAACCGCCGAGTTGACCGGTGCCCGCCCGCGGCATCCCGAAAAGGCCGCACGGCCGGATACACCGGCGCTGAAAAAGCCTGAATGGATCCGCGTCAGGATGCCGGGATCGCCGGTATATGCCGAGACGCGCGACATCGTCAAAGCGCACGGTCTGGTCACGGTGTGCGAAGAGGCGCGCTGTCCGAACATTGGTGAATGCTGGTCGCAAAAGCATGCGACGATGATGATCATGGGCGACACGTGCACGCGCGCCTGCGCTTTCTGCAACGTCGCCACCGGATTGCCGAAGCCACTTGATGCCGATGAGCCGCGCCGGGTCGGTGATGCAGTTGCCAAACTCGGCCTCAAGCACGTCGTCATCACCTCGGTCGATCGCGACGACCTCTCAGACGGCGGTGCCGGCCATTTCGCCGCAACCATTGCAGCCATTCGTCACGCCACGCCGTCGACGACGATTGAAGTTTTGACGCCGGATTTCCTGCGCAAGGAGGGCGCGCTCGAGCAAGTGGTTGCAGCCCGCCCCGATGTATTTAATCACAATCTCGAAACGGTACCGGGGCTTTATTTGAAGATTCGGCCGGGCGCGCGCTATTTTCATTCGCTGCGGCTGCTGCAGCGCGTCAAAGAACTCGATCCGGCGATGTTCACCAAGTCCGGCATCATGGTCGGGCTCGGCGAAACGCGCGATGAGGTGATGCAGCTGATGGACGATCTGAGGTCTGCGAACGTCGATTTCATGACCATTGGTCAGTACCTGCAACCCACCCGCAAGCACGCCGAGGTCAAAGCGTTCGTGACGCCCGCAGAGTTCGAGAGCTATGGCCGGATCGGCAAGACCAAGGGTTTCCTGTTGGTGTCGGCCACCCCGCTGACGCGCTCCAGCCATCACGCGGGCGACGATTTTTCCAGGTTACAAGCGGCTCGGCGATCGTCGATCCGCTGATGCTGGTGGCTGGCCGCCGTTTGCTTAGGGTCGCTCCGGTTTTAGTTGAATAGCGGAACGACCCTCGCTCTTTGTTTTGTCGTGCTTCTTATCGGAAAACCGCTCACACCCCGGATCTCGTCCGGGGCATGCTTTATCCGGAAGCACTCTAGCGCCGGACGAATGAACCCACCCGATCCTGGCGCGGGGCCATGGCGCGGATGATCAGGGTTTTGATCAGCTTGAATACGCAATAGAGCGTCAACTCCACCGTCGCCGTCAGCAGCAGCAAAAACAGCGAACGCTGGCCGAGATCGTCGGTGATGGCGGCCCTGATCTTGTAGCGAACGTCGCCGGTGAAGAGGCTTTCCACGAGGCGATAAAGGCTGTTGGTGAGCGGGGTCAGCATGGCGTAAAACCAGCCGAGCCATTCGAGCCGGTATGCGTGCAGATAGGCATAGAGCGCCCACACGACGACGATGGTCGCCAGCAACAACGCGATCTTGCCGAGCAGCAACAGCCAGAACGGCGTCGGCCGCGATGCCGTCTCTCGGGCGTGGTCCTGCATGCTCATGGTCATCGTCTCCCGCCGATCAGGTAGCCCATGCTGATGGCTGCCCGGTGTCATCAGATGCCATCATTCCCAACGGAAACGAAAGACGAAAGTGCTGCGGCGGGCACTAATTCCCTAATTGATCAGAGCGAGGTTATCGCCGACGTGAGTACCACCCGGCCTTTTGCGTTCAACCAGGGTAGCAGCAAGCGCCTGTAACGGCGCTCGATGACGCCGGTTTCCGGCCAGAACATATGCGCCGAAATTTCGTCATAGGTGGGTTGCCCGGTCTGTGCCGCACGCATGAAATCCTGCAATACCCATCTTCCGTAGCCGGCATCGGGCAAAGCGGTAATGTCGGTGCCACGCAGTTGCGTGGTGTAGTTGGGGTCGGGAATGCGCAAGCTTGGTCCGGCTTCGGTGATTGCAAAACTTCTCCGATGCGGGATCTTTTCGTGGATCCAATAGCGGCCTGCGGTTTCCACGCGCAGGTCGCGTTGTGCCGCAGCGGTTGCGCGATGCGGCGGGACGTCCCACAGGCGACCCCCGTCGTCGATCAGACATGCCTTTGCGTTCGGCGTCATCGCGTTACAAATGTTTCTGCCAATTTAAATTTCGACGCGGGGCGCAAACGTCCGCGCCAAATTTGATTGTGAAATAAAAGATCTACGACTTGAACCTGCAACCGTCAACATGCCGACAGCGACGATTGAGCACGCTTGCGATCAGCGTTGACGCCTGAGTTCGATGTAGAATGCTCCCTCGCCACCGTGGCGCGGCGCGGCGGACGTGAAACTCACCACCAATCCGCGCAATTCCGGCTCCGCCAGCCAGCGTGGCACGTTGCGGCGCAGAACGCCCCGCGCCGGCCGCTCGAGCGTATCGGCGTATGACGCCTGGGGATCGTCGACGTCGCGACCTTTGCCGGTAATGACGAGCACCAGTTTGAGGCCATTGGCGTATGCCTGCCGCAGAAATACCCGCAGCCGGACGTGTGCGTCGTCCTGGCGCAAGCCGTGCAGATCAAGCCGGGCCTCGATCCCGGCGCGACCCTTGGCGATCTTTTTCACTTTGCGTGCGTCGAAGTCGGCAAGCGCCGGCACGACCGCCGATTTGCGCTGCATCAGAGGTGGAAACGCCGCAGCGCTCGTCTCGCTGTGGCTGGCAGTGTCGTGATGCGGGCCGGGACGGCGGGGCGGTATACGGGCGTCATCCGCGTCGCCGTCGGCGCTCGCCGGCCGCCGCGTGATGCGCGCTTTGACCTTGATGGGGCTGATACTGACGGCCACGTGCCGCCACAACGCGTGCTCGTCGGGCGACAGATGCGGGGCCGATACCTGCCGGCCGGCAGCCTTCGGTGCCGGCTTTGCGATCGCCTTTATCCCCGCCGCCGGTGGCACCAGCAGTTTACCACGCAAGCGTTTCATGAGCGCGGTTTCGGCAGCAGCACGAAGAAGCGTCCGGCCTGCTTGGTAATGCCGGCGATCGCGCCCGCCTTGTCGCCGCTGCCGGCAAAGATATCGCCGCGCTGGCGGCCTTTGATCGCCGAGCCGACGTCCTGCCCGATCATCAGTTGCCGGAACGGCTTACCCGTGATGTGAGTGATGGCGGGGGCATCGACGAAGATCGGCAGGCCCAGCGTGTGGAATTCCGGATCGACGGCGAGGCTGCGCCGGGGCGTCAACGCTACGCCCATGACGCCGATGGGGCCGGTGGCACCCGGCATCTCCCGGAAGAAGACATAGCTTTTGTTCTGCCAGATGGCGTGACGCCCGCGATTTGCGTCGGCGCGTAACCATTGGCCGAGGGCCTGCAGCGACATCTGGTCGGCACCCATGATGCCTTGATCGATCAGGTAGCGGCCGACCGACGTGTAGGGGTGCCCGTTCTTGCCGTCGTAGGTGACGCGCACGCGGCTGCCGTCGCCGAAGTCGACGATCCCGGAACCCTGGATCTGCAGGAAGAAGCGCTCCACATCGTCGGCGACGTAGAAAAGTTCCAGGCGCTGGCCCGCCAGCGCGCCCTCGTCGATCGCCTGCCGGGTCGGAAACGGTTGCAGGCCATCAGCCGTCTTGCGGGCATGGGTGAGGGAGGTGGGTTTGGAGGCGCGGTCGGCTTCGTCGACTAGATTGACCAGATCGGCCGGTCGGCGATGCAATGGCACCTGAAAGCCAGGCTGCGGTGATCGCCGGCCCTGCAGCACAGGTTCGTAATACGCCGTCAGCAGGCCCGGCGTATCACCCTTCTCAGCCGGGTATACCGCGAAATGGGTTTCGAAAAATGCCCGCGCTTGCGCCGAGGAGGGTTTGGGCGGAAGCGCAAGTGCGGCGGCACAAACCGCACGTATATCGGGGTCGGTCGATTTTGCTATCATCGCGTGGCAGGACGCGGTGAACGCCGAAAATGCGGCGGCGTGATCATCGGCCGCCCAGCCCGGCACATCGGAGAAGGCAATGGGTGCAGACGGCGGCACTAACTTCGGCACAGGAGCTTTGGCGGCGTCGGTCATGGCGGGCGCAATTGTCGATGACGGCTGGCGTGCCCAGGCAGGCACCAAATTCGCTCCTGCGATGAGCACCAACAGCAAAGTCGCCCTGGCGACCGCGCAGCCCATGGTCAGGTCGCAGCGCGGGTGGCGACGAGGTGCCAGTTAGGGCCGGCCGCGTCCGAGTCGCGCGCGAAGGTCCAGATATCCGTCACCTCCTTGATCCGCTTGGGATCACCCGACACCACCTCTTGCGCCATGTTGCGGGTCGCCGAAATCAACTCGCTGACAAACGAAACCGTGACGTGTGCCGAGCGGCCACGCATCTCGGCTTCCGATATTTCGGCGGTTTTGATGCCGACGAAACTTTGCTCCAACGTCTCCTTGCGCGCCGCGCGCTGCTCGATCGCCTCGCTGAAGCCCTGGTAGACGTCGGTCGCCAGCAGGTCCTTGAGCAGACCCCGGTTGCCTTCGGCAAAGCCCGTGACGATGGTTTCGTAGGCAGCCTTCGCGCCACGCAGAAATTCCGCCGGTTCGAATTTCCGGTCCGCCGAGGCGATGTCGATGAGGCCGCGCGCCAGCAGTGAATTTCCGCCCGCGAACTGGGTCATGCGCTGGGCACGGGCATCATCGGTTTCAACGGCCACAGCCGGGCTGGCCGCAAGATCACGATCGCGGCGCGGCAAGTTGACGACCTTGTCGTCGGCTTTCGCGGCAGCCTGCGCCTCGGCGGCGGCGCGTTCCGACCGAAAGCGCTCAAAGCGGGCAGGTTCGTCGCCGGTGCGGCGGCCCAAGACGCTGCGCAATTTCAGAAACACAAGCACGGCCGCGACCAAGAAAATCAAGGTCATCAGGTTGTTCTGTCCGCCATCCATGAGTTTTGCTTTCCTGGTCGCCGCATTCTCTGAACGCAACAGGGTGCGCCGCGTTCGATTTTTAACGAGCCTCAGACTACCGTCAGTTGCGGCAGGTTTCGTTAGACACCGCTGTATAAAACCAAAGCTTATATAATCCTGCCTCACTCAAACTTCCAGGCAGACTGTGCAGAAAACGACCGCGCCGCGCCAGCGCGCCGTTAACTTTATGAAGATGGTGACCATAACATGGCATCCGGCACGATCAAGGCGGTGTGGCGACAATCGCGCGCGGCGCGCGCGCAATTTTTCGCGACTTCTGCTAGGTGATGCAACCTCGTCGGCCGTCGCATGGAAAATACGGGCAGCCAAAGTTGTCGAATGGGTCTATCATCGTGTTCCGACCGATCGATTGCAGCCGCCAGCGTCGAACGGCTGTGGATGGCGGAAACTCGGACGGGGTGATGGATAGGCCATGCGGTTGGGACTGCTCCTCGTGTTCGCGGCGGTTCCGTTTCTGGAAATCGCTGTTCTGATCAAGGTCGGGCAGGCCATCGGTTTCTGGCCGACGCTGATGCTCGTAGTGTTATCGGCGGCGCTCGGCCTTTATGTGATCTACGAGCAGGGTTTTCAGGTGATGGGCCGGGCGATGGACGCCATGCAGCGCGGCAAGGCCCCGTTGGCCCCCGTGATCGACGGCATGTTCATTCTGCTCGGTGGCATTCTGCTGATCGTGCCGGGTCTCATCTCGGATGCGTTTGGCCTTGCCTTGCTGATCCCAAGGCTTCGGCATCGGATCGCGGTTTTCTGCCTGCGGCGGCTCCTCCATTCAACCGAACTCCGCAGCTTCTTTTTCCGTGGCGGCGCACCGGGTTCGAACGGCCGGCCGCCGGGTGGCAATGGCGGCGAGGCCGGGCAAGACTACAGATCGGAGCGAACCAAGCCGAAAGCGCCCGATGGTGATGGGCCGATCATCGAGGGCGAGTTCGAGCGTCTCGACGAACGGACCATCGATCGCGGCAAAGGCCGCGATGGCGATCGCGGTAATGGCCGCGATGATCGAGGCCACGATACGCGTCGCGGCGGCGTCTGACAGCGTCAAGGCGTCTCCACGGCACAAGCGTCTCAGGCGCGTTTGGAATTTTCGCGACCCATGGCCAGTTCTCGCAAACATCAGCGCCGACGAAACAAGCAGCGAACGAAGCGCCTTTCTGCGGCGAGCCCGCCACAAGCGCTGATGGCCAAGCTGGCAGTGCCTCATGTTGCCTTCGCACCCCGCGCCCGGACGTTAGCCGGTGAGCAGCCCCGCTTCGTCAGCGGATCGATCCTGAGGCATATTCTCGTCATGACCGCGACGGGCGCGCTGGGGTTGATGGCGCTGTTCATCGGCGATCTCGCAAACCTGTTGTTCCTTGGCCGCCTCGAGGACACCGAAGTGCTCGCCGCCGTGGGCTTTGCCAGCAGCCTGCTGTTCTTCTCCATATCGATCGGCATCGGCATGTCGATCGCGGCGACGGCGGTGGTTTCGCCGGCGATCGGCGCGGGCCAGCGTGAAGAAGCGCGGCGGCTGGCGACCAGTGCCCTGGTGATGTCGGCGGTCGTGGCGTCGGCGATGGCGCTACTGTTGTGGCCAATCCTTGGCGACGTGCTCGGGTGGCTCGGCGCGAGCGGCCGCACGCGCGCGCTGGGAACCGAGTATTTGCGCATCATCTATCCGGCGTTTCCGCTGATGGCGCTCGGCATGACGGCGAGTTCCATCCTGCGCTCCGTCGGCGATGCCCGGCGCGCCATGTTCGTCACGTTGTCGGGTGCCATCCTCAACGTCGCGCTCGATCCCATTTTCATTTTCGTATTAAAGCTGGGCCTTCAGGGTGCGGCCTGGGCCTCAGTGTTGTCGCGCGTGCTGACGGCGGCCGTCGGGCTCTATGGCGTGGCGGTCGTGCATCGGCTTTTGCAGCGGCCGACATTTGCCGATTTGCGCAATGACGCCGGCCGCATTCTGGCCGTCGGCATTCCCGTGGTTGCGACCAATCTTGCGACACCGACGGCCAATGCATTCGTGACCAAGGCGCTGGCGAGCTACGGCGACGCGGCGATGGCTGCGTGGAGCGTCGGCGGGCGCGTCAACCCGGTGGCCTTTGGTGCGGTTTTCGCGCTGACCAGTTCGATCGGGCCGATCATCGGGCAGAACTACGGCGCGCAGAACTTTGCCCGCGTGCGTGAAACGGTCACCGAGGCGGCCAAAGTCAACATCGCGTTCACGGCAGTTGCCTGGGCAGCACTGGCGCTGTCGCCGCAACTGATCATCCGCTGGTTCGGGTTGAGTGGCGATAGCAACGAGTTGATCTATCTGTTCTGCTGGTGGCTGGCACCGATGTTCGCGTTTCTGGGCTTTCTGTTCATCGCCAACGCGGTGTTCAACACTTTGCGTCATCCGCAATACGCGACGCTGCTCAATTGGGGACGTGCCACGCTCGGCACCATCCCGTTCGTAATGCTGATGGGGCATTGGTTCGGTGCGCCGGGGATCTTCACCGCCAGCATGGCTGGAGGCGTCGTGTTCGGTGCCGGCGCACTCTGGCTGAGCTACCGGCTGATTGACCGCCTGGCACGGAACGACAGGCCGCAAGCGCCACCGGGTATTTGACAGTCGCCCTCAGTCCGGCGCAAATCACCGCAATAACAAACCATCATAAAGATGTCTGGGAGGACAACGCATGCAACGACGCAATTTGCTCAAGGCCATGTTGACCGCTGGCGTGCTGGCTGCCGGGACAGCCGGCGGTTACGCTGAAGAAACAGTCAAAATCGGACTGATCCTGCCGATGACGGGGCCGTTCGCCTCCACCGGAAAACAGATCGAGGCGGCGGTCAAGCTGTACATCGCCGAACACGGCGATACCGTCGCCGGCAAGAAGATCGAAATTGTCCTGAAGGACGATACCAACGTCGCCGACATCACCAAGCGGCTGGCGCAAGAAATGGTCGTCAACGACGGCGTCAAGGTGCTGGCGGGTTTCGGCTTGACGCCGTTGGCGCTGGCGGCCGCGCCCGTTTCCGCGCAAGCCAAGGTACCGCAGATCGTGATGGCGGCCGGCACGGCTATTATCACCGAACGCTCGCCATTCATCGTCCGCACCAGTTTTACCTTGCCGCAGAAGGCAACGGTGATGGGCTCGTGGGCGGCCAGGAACGGCATCGGCAAGGCGTTCTCGATCGTCGCCGATTTCGCGCCGGGACATGATTCCGAGAAATGGTTCAAGGACAGCTTTACCAAGGCCGGCGGACAAATGGTCGGCGAGGCGCGGGTGCCGATGGCCAACCCGGACTTCGCCCCCTTCCTGCAGCGCGCGGCCGATGCCAAACCCGACGCGATCTTCGTATTCGTGCCGTCCGGCCAGGGCGCGCTGTTCGCCAAGCAGTATGTCGAGCGCGGCCTCGACAAGAGCGGCATGAAACTTATCGCCACGGGCGATCTGCCCGATGACGACATTCTCAACGGCTTTGGCGACGCGGCCCTCGGCATGATTACCGCCGATCCCTACTCCGCAGCCCATCCGAGTGCCAAGAACGTTGCCTACGTTGCAGCTTTCAAGAAGGCCAATCCGGCGATGCGGCCAAACTTCATGTCCGTCGGCGGTTATGACGGCATGCACGTGATCTACGAAGCGCTGAAGAAGACCAACGGCGGGACGGATGGCGAGGCGCTGTTGGCTGCGATGAAAGGGCTGGCGTTCGAGAGCCCGCGCGGCCCGATCTCGATCGACCCGGCGACGCGCGATATCGTGCAGAACATCTACCTGCGCAAGGTCGAGAAGAAGGACGGCGAACTCTACAACATCGAATTCGCTACGGTCGAAGCCGTCAAGGATCCCGACAAAGCCTCGCGGCCGTGATGACGGCCTGACAGACCGGCACTGATAACCAAAGGGGAGACCGCCGGTCTCCCCTTTTTGCGACATTCGTACCCGGTCTCATAGGTCTCAACCACCCATGACGAGGGATGCGGCGCGAAAGTCGGGCGGCCGAAAGCTTATGAATCTGTGCCCGTGCGCCGGCAAAATCCTGCACGGATCCGACACCGATGGTTAACCCGACCCATGCGCAATTTGCGGCCATGGAATCGAGCGCCGGCGGGCAAATTGGTTTTGGCGGGGATGGCCGCAACAATCCAGGCGGCCAGGCTCGCAGGCCAAATTCACGGCGGGAAACAGCGGGTGGGGAAACTGGTCCAGCGCTCAGCTCGAAAGCTTCTTGAGCGCGTCGTTGACTGCGTCCAGCTTGGGGTCGATTTCGAGCGCCTTCTTGAGATCGCTCAGCGCCCCTTGTTTGTCGGTTTTGAGCTTGGCGAAACCGCGCGCGGCATAGGCGAGCGCCGCCTTCGGGTCGAGCTTGATCGCCTCCTCGGCATCCTTGAGGGCCGGCTCGTCGCGGCCGTAACGTTGCTCGGCATAGGCGCGGTTCGCATAGGCGGCGGCCGATTTTGGATCCAGCTTGATGACCGCGTCGGCATCCTCGATGGCCTTCGGTAATGCACCGAGCCGCCGGTATTGATCGCCGCGACCGAGGAGGGCGGCGATTGTGTTGGGCGCATATTTAAGCGCTACGGAATAATCGACGGCAGAGCGGAAATGCTGGCCAAGGCCGGCGCGGACGTCGGCCCGCTTGGTCCACAATGCGGCGTTGGTCGGTTCGGCATAAAGCGCCTGCGATAGATCGGCCAGCGCCTCCCGCGCCTTGCCGTCGGCGGCTTGGGCAGCAGCGCGCGCCTGATACGCGGCGGCCAGCCCGCCCTTGTCCTTGCCGGCGTCCTTGATGGCGGCGGTGCAGGCCGTGATCGCCTTGGCACGATCGGCGGTTTGCGTGCAGTCCGGCGAAAGGGTGGCTGTTGTTGCGGCGGGTGGGCTGGTCGCTGGTGCCGTGGCGCTGGGTGCGACCGCCGTCGTGGGTTTGGTGGCTGGCGCGGCAACTGACGGCTGCGACGCCTTCGGTGCCGGCGGCGTCTGAGGTGCCGTCGTCTGCGGTGCCGTCGTCTGCGCGGTGGCGGCGGTGAACAGGACTGCTGCGAAGATGGCAGCGAGCGAAGGTATCCGGGTCATGGGGTCCTCGGCCATTCGGTGGCAAATCAGTTAACGCAATCGTTTTGTCGAGTTTCCTTAGTAAATCTTTCATCAATTGGCAATTCACTATGCGGCGGCGTTGGTTAACGGCGCGGGCTCGGCCTGAGCTGATCCAGGAACACGGCGCCGATGATAAGCCCGAGCCCGATCACGTCCAGCTGCGTCGGCCAGTCGCCGAGCAACAGAATGGTGCCGACAACGCCGAACACCGGCACCAGCAAGGTGCCGAGGGCTGCGGACGATGCCGGAATGCGCCGCACAAGGTCGAACCACAGGATGTAGGCCAAGCCCTGCGGCAGCGCGATGTGGTAGAGGAAGGCGAGCAGCTGCGGCGTGTGCGAAAGGTCGAGGCGCGGTGTCTCCAACAGCAGCATCAGGCCGCAGCAGATCACTGCCGAGATGATCACCTGCCATGCCGTCACCGCCAGCGGAGCCGCCGCTATGGGATGGCCTTTCAGGTAGACGGTGCCGAGTGCCCACGACACCGCAGCGCCCAAGACGTAGACGAGCCCGAAGGGTACGCCACCCGCCTCAATTACCGGCCAGAACGGCGACGCCAGCACGCCAAGCCCAAGCGCACCGATGAGCAGCGCCGCGCGTCGCCTGATGTCGATAACCTCGCCGAGGAATTGCCACGCAAACAGCGTCGTCCACAGCGGCATGGTAAAGGTGAGGATGGCGGCGCGCGACGTCGGCATGGAAAGCTGCGCAAAAACCGTGCAGATGTTGAACAGCGTCACGTTCAAGACCGCAGCGATCAGCACGTGGCCCCAGTTCGTGCGCGGCACCGCCAGCGACACACCGCGCACTCGTGTTGCCGCTATCAGCACCAGCGCGCCGCCCGTCAGTCCCGCCGCCCGCAACGACCACGGCGTATTGGTGGCCAGCATGATCTTCACGACTGGCCAGTTGAAGCCCCAGATCAGTACCGTGGCCACCAACGCAGCCAAATTGATCAGCGCGGGCGACGTTTGCACGACCGGCGTATCGCTCACGCGGATGTTTCCTGATCGCTCCCGCCCTTGGCTCCCTTGAAGCCGGTGGCCAGAACATACAACTCGGCACTCTCGGCGCGGCTGGATGGTGGCTTGATGTGGCGGACCACCGCGAAGTGCTGCTTGAGCGCACGCAGCAGGTCGTTTTCGGTGCCGCCCTGGAACACCTTGCTGAGAAACGCGCCGCCGGGTTTGAGCACCTCGCAGGCGAACGCAATGGCGGCTTCGGCCAGGCCCATGATGCGCAAATGATCGGTGCGCGTATGGCCGGTCGTGGGGGCCGCCATGTCCGACAACACCACATCGGCCAAGGGCGCGCGCAGCATCGATTTCAGTTTCCCAGGCGCTGTTTCATCCATGAAGTCGAGTTGCAGGATTTCGACGCCGGCAATCGGATCGAACGCCAGATAGTCGATGGCCACCACCTGCCCCGGTTTTGACGACGCCGGATTGTCGGCTTTGGTGCGCTGGGCCGCGATCTGGCTCCAACCGCCGGGAGCGGCCCCCAGATCGAGCACGATCTGACCAGGTTTCAGCAGGCGATATTTGTCGTCGATTTCGATCAGCTTGAAGGCCGAGCGGCTGCGATAGCCGGCCACCCGGGCCGCCGCCACATACGGGTCGTTGAGATGCCGCTCAAGCCACTGGTTCGAGCGTGTGGGCCGCTTGTGCGTGGTCTTGACCTTGACCTTCAGTTGCCGCTGCGTGCTGCCGACGCTGCCGGATTTTCCCGATTTGACGGGCTTCGCAGACTTGTTCGGCGTGATTTTTTTCATCATGGTCTTCTTTGCGCCTGCCCTTCATCGTCCAGGGTCGGCTGTACAGATCGGGTTGCTGGAAGCGTTGCCGCCGTTCAATCCCAGCCACGGCTTTGCGCGTTATCTTCATTCATCAGTGTGGTCAGAATGCCTTCGCGCAGGCCTCGGTCCGCCACCCGCAGGCGTTGGCACGGCCAGGTGCGGATCAGCGCCTCCAGGATTGCGCAGCCAGCCAACACCAGATCGGCGCGCTCATGGCCGACGCAGGGCTCGGCGACGCGCTGTTCGTGAGTCGAGTGGAGCAGATTTGTCGCCACCTGCCGCGCGTCGTCGGTCGTGATCCAGCACCCGTCGACGCGCGAACGGTCATAGCGCGCGAGGCCCAGGTGCACGCCCGCCACGGTGGTGACCGTGCCGGACGTGCCGAGCATGTGGACGTTGCGGTCGGCCAGTTCGCCTGCAACGCCGGCCGCCGCCTCGAACGGCGCGATCAGGGCTTCGACGTGGGCGACCATGTCTTCGTATTCAGGTTTGCCGATGAACCGTCGGTCGCATCGTTCGGCCAACGTCACTACACCGACCGGAAGCGAGGTCCAGGCCCGGATCGCGCCTTGTACGTCCACCCGGTCCGACAACGAACGGCGCGGCTGACGCGGCTCGCGGTGGCCCTGTTCGCGGCGCCATGCCGCCAAATCCAGCCAGATCAATTCCGACGACCCGCCCCCGATGTCGAACACCAGCACCAGGTCGGCGGTTTGATCGATCAGCGTCGCGCAGCCCGATACCGCCAGCCGTGCTTCGTCCTCGCGGGAGAGAATTTCGATGCCGAGGCCCAGGTCGCGCTCGACACGGCCGAGGAATTCCTCGCCGTTGGACGCAATGCGGCACGCTTCCGTCGCCACCAGGCGCGAGCGGCCGACATGATGGCGGCGAATCTTGGTGGCGCAGATCTGCAACGCTTGAAATGTGCGCGTCATGGCGGCATCGCTGAGAACACCCGAAGCCGTCACGCCCTCGCCCAGCCGGATGATGCGGCTGAACGCATCGATTACCTTGAAGCCGCGCCGCGACGGCCTGGCGACCAGCAGCCGACAGTTATTGGTGCCGAGATCGAGCGCTGCGTAGGCCGGCTGCTCCATGGCTGCCGCGCGGCGCGATGTCGCGGCACGCTCCGGCTGCGGCTTTGCATCCGCCGATTGTGCTTGCGGCGCGGGCGAGAGCCGATTGACCGTCGCCGACGCGAAGTCGGTCGCTGATGCTTCCGCATCGGGGGAGGCGGCCACGGTAGTCTCGATGCGGTCGATGCCGGGAGGACGGAAATGGGCCAATGCTGGTTCTCCGGCGGCTGGAACCAGTTGCAACCGGAGGATCCCGGTGCCTAACTGTACGTCAGCCGACTGAAGTGGACTGTTCTTGGAGCGACTGTAGGCAGTTCGCGATGTTTGGTAAAGCACCTGCCGTGGACAGCCTTGCCGGCGTTCGGTAGGCCGACGGTACGATTACTGCGGGTGGCGGTGTTGTGACGGCTGGACGACCAGAAAAATGAAGCGGCTGTGCCATTTTGTCGGAATGAAAGGGTGATCTGGGGTTGCGAGACTCTGCTTGTACTGCTAATCGCGGAAACTCGAACAGCATGCATGTGCACTGTGGCTGTTCAATTTTGGAGAACAGACACCATGAACTTCGTTAAAATCGCCGCCGCCGCCGCTATCCTCGCCGTCACCGCTTCGGCGGCCATGGCGCAGGCAACCACCACACCTTCCGCGCCCGTCGCACCGAAGGCTCCGGTTGTCGCCACCACGCCGGCTCCGACCGCACCAACCGCCACCGTCGCTCCGAAGGCCAAGGGCGCGGCGTTGAAAACCGCCCAGACGCCGGAAAGCCAGGCTTGCTCGGCCGAAGCCGACACCAAGGGTCTGCACGGCAAGCCGCGCGTCAAGTTCCGCAAGGCTTGCATCAAGGCTGCGACCGCTAAGAAGAGCTGATCGCTTTTTCGTGGCTGATCTGATTACCCCCGCGAGAGCAATCTCGCGGGGGTTGTCGTTTGTGGTTTGGCGCGCCGCCACTTTGTTCGCGTCGCTGCTGGCTCGTGCTGTTGCCGTGGGCAGCGTGCGTAAATTTTTGCCAACGTCTTGTCATCGCTTTGTAATCCGAATCGATGCACTCTGTTGTGGAAGGTTCTTGCGCACGTGTTGCTGTCGCCGGTCATCGGCGGCGCCGATCGGAAAAGTCGATGTTGGATCGAACTGACTGCGCCAACAGAATTACCGCGGACGAGACGGCCTTGGATGGGACCGTCGTCAAAGTCCGCGGCATCGTAACCCTCGCGCAGCCGCGCGATCCCATCCATCAACGCCGGGCAGCTTGGATCAGAGGTCAGGTGCGCTGCATGTCCTGGAGTGCTTCCAACGACAAAGCACGCAGGACACGCAACGCGAACTCTGCGCCACAGGGGCCGGCCGGGGCCACATCGGAGGAGCTTCCATGAAGCGCCAACTACCATTGCGTAGCCGATTTCAGTCGTGTCACCGTCAGCGGTTCGAGCATTCCCGGGGTATGGGGCGATTTCGGGCCGGGATTTTACTGCGGCGCAATCTGCAACATCACCGGCCTCCAAGTAGACCCTGACTGACGCCTGCCGGCGGTGAACATGCAATCGCCGCCGTTGCACGAGCTTTCAAGGCCGGCCCCCTGTGGGTCGGCCTTTTGCTTTCCGGGACGCCGGACGTTCCCCGTGCTGTAAGTTTTGTCATGGCGGCGGTTGGCGGCTATGACAGGCGTGTTCTCAACCCTTGCGCCAGAGGTTCCAAGTCATGAAACTCGCCACCTTCGTCCGGGCCGATGGTACCGCCGCGATCGCAGCCGTCGATACGCAGCGTGGGCAACTGCTCGATCTCGCCGTTGCCAGCGGCACGGTGCACGGCAAGCCCGCAACCCAGTTTCGCGATATGCTGGCGTTGATCGATGCCGGCGACAGCGGCTTGCAGAGCGCTCGCGCCCTCGCCGAAGCTTGGCCCGCAGCCGCCGCGCTGCCGCTCGCCGGCACCAGGCTGCTGGCCCCGTTGCCCGAGCCGCGTCAGGTGCGCGACTGCATGGCATTCGAATTGCACCTGCTGAATGCCAACAAGCAGGCGGAGATTCGCACCGGCCACAAACGCCGGATCGCCGACATCTGGTACAAGCAGCCGATCTACTACAAGGCCAATCGCTTCAGCACCAATGCGCACGAGGCCGACATCCTCTGGCCCAGCTATTCTACGCACATGGACTATGAACTTGAACTCGCCGCCGTGATCGGTCGTGGCGGCCGCGACATCGCGCCCGACGCCGCGCTATCGCATATCTTCGGCTACACGATTTTCAACGACTTCTCCGCGCGCGACGCCCAACTCGCCGAAATGGCCGCCCAACTCGGGCCGGCCAAGGGCAAGGACTTCGACGGCGCCAACAGCTTCGGGCCGTGGATCGTCACGGCGGACGAGATCGGCGATCCGCATGCGCTGGCGATGGAGGCGCGCGTCAACGGCGAGCGATGGGGCGGCGGCAATTCATCCACCATGCATCACAAATGGCCGGCGCTGCTGCAGCATATATCCGCGTCTGAAACGTTGCACCCCGGCGAGATCATCGGTTCGGGCACGGTCGGCACCGGCTGCGGCCTCGAACTCGGCCGCAAGCTCGAGCACGGCGATGTCGTCGAACTTGAAATCGAGAAAATAGGCATCTTGCGCAACCGCGTGATCGCGGCGGGCATGGCAGGCTGATATCGCACACGAGTTACAGCAGCAGCACTGAGAGTATCGATATGACGACGCCACGTTCGCCGAAGACATCGCCGTTTTTCCAGCCCGAGCACGATCAGCTCCGGCAGACGGTGCGGCGGTTCGTCGAAACCCACGTCGTGCCGCATGCCGACGCCTGGGAAGAGGCGGGCATGGTGCCGCGCGAGGTGCTGTTGGAAATGGGCAAACTCGGCCTGTTCGGCATCCGCTACGACAGCAAATATGGCGGCAGCGAACTGGATACCCTGGCGACCGTGGTGCTGGCGGAAGAACTGGGCCGCTCGGGCTATGGCGGGTTTGCCGTCACCGTGCTGGTCCACACCGACATGGCCAGCCCGCATCTGCAGCACGGCGGCACCGAAGCCCAGAAGAGCCGCTATATGCCCGACATCATCGCCGGCCGCACGATAACCGCCGTGGCCATGACGGAAGCGGACGCCGGCTCGGACTTGGCCTCGATGCGCACCACCGCGCGGCGTGACGGCGACCATTGGACGCTGAATGGCTCGAAGATGTTCATCACCAACGGCGTCTATGGCGACTTGTTCTTCGTGGCCGCCAAGACGGGCCAGCCCGGCCGCAACCGCGAGATTTCGATGTTCATCGTCGAGAAAGGCACGCCGGGTTTTCGCGTCGCGCGGCCATTGAAGAAACACGGCTGGCTTTGCAGCGACACGGCGGAACTGGTGTTCGAAGATTGTCGCATTCCGGCGGGCAATCTGCTCGGCCAGGAAAATCGGGGCTTTTATGCCCTCGCCGGCAATCTGCAGAACGAGCGGATCGTGCTCGGCGCGCAGGCCATGGGGGAAGCCGAACGCGCCATCGAACTGGCGCTCGACTGGGTGCAATCGCGCAAGGCGTTCGGCGGCACGCTATGGGAGAAGCAGGCGATCCGCCACAAACTCGCGCAGCGCGCATCCGAAGTGGCAGCCACGCAGGCGTTTATTCATCAGGTGGCGTGGCAGGATGCGCAGGGCCAGGACGTGGTCAAGGAAGTTTCGATGATCAAGGCGCTGGCCGGCACGTTGGTCAACAAGGTGATGTACGATTGCCTGCAGTTTCATGGCGGCATGGGTTTCATCCGTGAAACCGCGATCGAGCGGATGGCGCGCGACGCGCGCGTTCAATCGATCGGCGGCGGTGCCACGGAAGTGATGCTGGAAGAGGTCGCCAAGCGCATGTCGTGAGCTGAAGACAGGAAAAGTTCCGTCATTTAAATGATTTGAAAATATATTATGGCCGCACTCCGATTTCTGTTGCTGCACTGCAAAAAAGTATGCGAGCATACCATTGTATCGGAGGTGCTCCATGGCCCAAGCCACATGCATGAATATACCGGTCGCCAACCGTTTTGATATTCCTGGAACGGATCTTGTCATCAAAATAGAATATTCGAACGATGAATTATGTATGACGGTCGATAAGGCACACGGTAGCGTTTATCGCGTCGTGATCGAGAATGCGTCGATCCCTATCGAACATACGTGGCTCGCCGAAATGTTCATGCGTGACGAGCGGTTCAAGCTCGGCAGCTTGTCAGCTGACGTCGTCGATTACGTCGACAGCTTGAATATCTCACAGGGCTGATCCGGCAACCAGAAACGAAAGTTGGTCCGTTCGGCGCGTGGCGCTCCCGCTGCTGCTGGTGTATGCGTTCGGCATAACCATATGCTTGAAACGCGCCCACCCGTAACGGAGACAGGGGCTTGCCGACATGACAGATTTTTCGACGCTGCTGCAAGGCGGCAACGCGTGGCTGTTCATTCCGAGCGCGATCGTGCTCGGGGCGCTGCACGGATTGGAGCCCGGCCATTCCAAGACGATGATGGCGGCCTTCATCATCGCCGTGCGCGGTACGGTCATGCAAGCGGTGCTGCTGGGCCTCGCGGCGACGCTGTCGCATACGGCAGTCGTCTGGGCGATCGCGTTGGCTGGCCTGCATTTCGGCGCGCAATTGAGCGCAGAGGTTTTCGAGCCCTATCTCCAGTTGGTGTCCGCCGTGCTGATTATCGGCGTGGCCGTGTGGATGATCCAGCGCACCTGGCACGACCAGCACGGCCATGCGCACCATGACCATTCCCATGATCATGAGCATGAGCATGACCACGATCATGGCGGAGAGCACGATCATGATCGGGATCACGGGCATTCAGGCGATGATTTGGACCGGCTCGGCGTCGGCGGCGATGCGCACGAGCGCGAGCATGCGGAAGACATTCGCAAGCGTTTCGCCAATAAGCATGTCACCACCGGGCAAATCATCATGTTCGGATTGACCGGTGGTCTGATCCCCTGCCCGGCGTCGATCACCATCTTGCTGCTGTGCCTGCAACTGAAGCGCCTCGCCCTTGGAGCGACGCTGGTGCTGAGCTTCAGCATCGGTCTTGCGCTGACCATGGTGTCGGTCGGCGTCATCGCGGCGTTGAGCATCGACCGCGTGTCGAAGCGCTGGTCCGGATTTCAGGAGTTCGCCCGCAGCGCACCTTATTTGTCGGGCGCGCTGATTATCTTCGTCGGCCTCTACACGGGCTATCTCGGTTGGTCCGGTCTCGGCGCCCACCACATTTGATGCTCATCCCGTCACGGAATGCGGCCTCAACCCGTTTCCGGCAACAATTTGCGCAGCTCGGCTTTGTGCACTTTCTCCAGGGTCGAACGCGGCATGTCCTCGACGATGTGGACGGCACGCGGCACCTTGAAATCGGCCAACTTTTCGCGACACGCGTGGAGAATGCGCGCGCCGAGATCGGCATGTGCCGATGCGTCCAAGGTGGGCACCGGAATGACGAACACGACGGGAACCTCGTCGAGCATGCGGTGCCGCTGCGCCACCACCGCGTTTTCGTAAACGCCGGTGACCTGTGCGACGACGCGCTCGATCTCGGAGGCGGCGACGTTTTCTCCGCCCACTTTCAGCATATCCTTGTCGCGATCGGCGAACGTGATGTAGCCATCCAATTCCAACCGTACGCGATCGCCCGTCATGAACCATCCATCGTCGGTGAAACTTTCAGCCGTCGCCTGGGGATTGCCGAGATATTCGAGAAACATCTGGATGCCACGCGTGCCACGAATTTCAAGATGGCCCGTTTCGCCAGGCGCAACGTGGGTGCGATCGGGATTGAGAATGCGGATGTCGTAGCCGGTGGCCGGGCGTCCTGTCGTCATCGGCCGGTTGCGCTGCAAAGCGTCGCCGACGATGCCATGGCTGATGGTCTCGGTCATGCCCCACCACCCCATCGACCGCACGCCGAAGTGCTGGTCGAACGGCGGTTCGTTGGCGCTCATGCCGAACTTGCGAAAGTGATGCGGTGGCACCGACTGCTGCAGTAGCGCCTTGCAGAAGAACGGCAACATAGATGCCCACGTACATTTGTTGCGCTGCGCCACGTCCCAGAACCGCGAGGCCGAAAACCGCGGCATCAGCACGACCGTGCCGCCCGCCCACATCGTCGGCAGAATGGAATACGTGCGGGCGTTGGTGTGGAATGACGGCATCATGGTCAGATGCACATCCGCCTCCGTCAGGCCCTCGTGCACCGCACCCGTCCGCGCCCCCCACAACGCATTGCCGTGCGTCCACAGTACGCCCTTCGGCCGCGACGTGGTGCCGGACGTATACTGCACCGACCCCGGCCGCCACGGATCGGCAGGAAGTGTCGTAAGTCCTTCGGGATCGGCATCAATTTGTGAAAAGCGCAAGGCTCCCGCCGGGATCTGGCCGGCCGCCGGTACGCCGCCATCGACGAGATGCTCGGTGACGGCAACCCACCGCACGGCTTTGGCGCACGCGCACACCAGCGCGAGCTGCTCCGGCTGTGTGATGGCGGCGACGGCGTTGCAGTTCTCGGCAAAATATTCAAGCTCCTCGGCCGACGAGCGCGTGTTGGTCGTGACGACAACCGCTCCGAGCCTGGCGCAGGCAAACCACAAAAACTCCAGCTCCGGCGAATTGTCGAGATGCACGAGCACGCGGTCGCCGGACCTGATGCCGCGGGCATAAAGGCCAGCCGCCACCCGCAGCACCTGCGTGCGGAAACTTGCGTAGGTCCAGACCACTCGCGAGCCAGAGAATGGCTCCCACACCAGGAAGGGATGCTCCCCACGCGTCGCCGCGCGCTCATCGACCAGCCAGTTGACATCGCGGCCGGCAAACGGATGCACCTGCGCGTTCCGATCGTCGATGACCTCTGACATGGTCTACTCCGTAGTAAGAATAATCTGCGTTGTCAGCGCTTGTGCTTGATGCGCCAAGCGGCGAAATCGGTTTTGCTTTGCTCATGCGTCGGCGGATAGAGGCCTATGATCGATTGGCCGCCGCGCACTTGCTCGGTCACGAAGTCTTCGAACGCCGTCATCTCGACGGCCTCGTCGGCGATCTCTGCGGCGATATCAGCGGGAATAACCACCACGCCGTCGCTGTCACCGACGATGACGTCGCCGGGCCATACCGGCGCGTCGCCGCAGCCGATCGGCACATTGATATCGAGTGCCTGATGACAGGTGAGATTGGTCGGCGCGGATGGCCGGTGGTGGAACGAGGGGATGCCCAGTTTGGCGATTTCGGCGGCGTCGCGAAAGCCGCCGTCCGTCACCACGCCAGCCACGCCGCGCAGCATCAGTCGCGTCACCAGGATCGAGCCGGCGGAGGCCGCGCGCGCGTCCTTGCGGCTATCGATGACGAACACCGCACCCGGCGGGCACTCCTCCACCGCCTTGCGCTGCGGATGCGCGCGATCCTGGAAGACGGTGATCGGATTGAGATCCTCGCGCGCCGGAATATAGCGCAACGTAAAGGCTTCCCCAACCATGGTCGGTTTGCCCGCATCGAGCGGCAGCACATCCTGGATCATCTGATTGCGAAGCCCGCGTTTGAATAGCGCGGTGCAGAGCGTGGCGGTGGATACGGTCTTGAGTTTGTCGCGGGTGGCCTGGGATAGTTTCGACATATCGGATCGTCCTGTCATCTCGATCGGGGTGAGAAATCAAAAAATATCCGGCTCGCGCACGGGCGCACCGAAACTCGTTTCCAGGAAGTCGAAATCGCAACCGTCCTGGGCTTGCTTGATATGGCGCGAGAACATCCAGCCGTAGCCGCGCTCGTAGCGCGGAACTGGTTTCGTCAGTGCGGCGCGACGATCCGCCAATTCGGCGTCGGATACGTCGAGGTTGATGGTCCTCGCGGCAACGTCGATGGAGATGCTGTCGCCGGTCTTGACCAAGGCCAAAGGTCCGCCAACGTAGGATTCGGGTGCCACGTGCAGGATGCAGGCGCCGTAGCTGGTGCCGCTCATGCGCGCATCCGAGATGCGCACCATGTCGCGGACGCCCTGTTTCACGAGCTTGGTGGGGATGGGCAACATGCCCCATTCCGGCATGCCCGGACCACCCTGCGGACCCGCATTGCGCAGCACCAGCACATGATCGGCCGTCACGTCGAGGTCGTCGCGGTTGATGTTTGCCTTCAACGCCGCATAGTCGTCGAACACGATCGCCGGGCCGGTGTGCTGCAGCAGGCGCGGTTCGCACGCGCTCGGCTTGATGACACAGCCATCGGGCGCGAGATTGCCGCGCAAAACTGCCAGCGCGCCCTCGTTGTAGATTGCCTTGTCCAACGGCCGGATGACGTCGTCGTTATAGACTTCGGCACCCTCAAGGCTGACAGCCCAGGTTTTGCCGGAGGCGTTGATCTGGCTGAGGTCGAGGTGCGCGGTGAGGCGTGACAGCATGCCGAGCAACCCGCCGGCATAATAGAAATCCTCCATCAGATAGGTGTCACCGCTCGGGCGGATGTTGGCGATCACCGGAACCTTGCGACTGGCGGCGTCGAAATCGGCGAGCCCGATATCGTGCCCCGCGCGGCGTGCCATCGCCAGCACGTGGATGACGGCATTGGTCGAGCAGCCCATCGCCATGGCCGCGACGATGGCGTTCTTGAAGGCTTGCTTGGTGAGAATGCGGGCGGGCGTGAGATCTTCCCACACCATGTCGACCGCGCGTCGCCCTGCAGCCGCGCACATCCGCACGTGATTGCTGTCGGCCGCCGGGATCGACGACGTGCCCGGCAGGCACAGCCCCATCACGTCGGCCAGCGCCGTCATGGTCGACGCGGTGCCCATCGTCATGCACACGCCGAACGAGCGCGCGATCCCCATTTCCATCTCGCCCCAATCCTTGGTCGAAATATTGCCGGCGCGGCGCTCATCCCAGTATTTGAACGCATCCGAACCCGAGCCGAGTGTCTTGCCGTGCCAGTTACCGCGCAGCATCGGCCCTGCCGGCACGAAGATTGCCGGCACGCCCGCGCTGATCGCTCCGAGGTTCAGCCCCGGCGTGGTCTTGTCGCAGCCGCCCATCAACACCACGCCGTCGACCGGCTGGGACCGGATCAATTCTTCCGTCTCCATGGCCAGGAAGTTGCGGTAGAGCATGGTGGTGGGCTTGACGGTGCTTTCCGACAGCGAAATCGCCGGCAGTTCGACGGGAAAGCCGCCGGCCTGCAGCACGCCGCGCTTGACGTCTTCGACGCGGGTCTTGAAATGCGCGTGACATTGGGCAAAATCGGACCAGGTATTGATGATACCGATGATCGGCTTGCCTTTGAATTCCTCAACTGCGTAGCCGATCTGGTTCATGCGCGAGCGATGCCCGAACGACCTGAAGTCATCGGGTGCAAACCAGCGCGCGCTGCGCAGATCGTCTGCGGATTTGATTTTGGTCATGGCTATTTCGATGCTCGGGAGTGAACGGTGACGCCGTTGCGAGGGGCAACGAATTGGTAGGGATCGAATGAATTTTAGTCTACGCCATAAGTTGGAGAAATTCGCATAACACACTTGTGGCGAAAGCCAGGCAGCTCCGTTTCCAAGTCCCCCGGCGATGGTCGTGTCGGCGAGGCGGCTGAAGGGTTCGAGGAGCTGAGGTAGCGCACCGCTGTTGGTGCATCGGGATCGGCCAGCAACTCATGAACCTGCAATCCATGAACCTGCAATCCATTGCCACCACGCGATGGCGACGCGCTTTCGGGGACGCACTGCTGGCGCTGGGGCTGTTGGTGCTGGTCGGCTGGGCTACTCATTCGACTTTTTTGACGACATGGTGGGTCAGTTCGGCTGCGATGGCACCTTTGACGGCGATTTGCTTCGTGCTGGCCGGGTTGGGTATTCGCGCGCCGCCGGCAGACGCCAATACCATCGGTCGGTATGTCGGATGCGCGGTGCTCGCCTGCGGCGCGCTCAGTTTCATGCAATTCATCTTTAATCGCGATTTCGGGCTGCACTGGCGGTTGCCTGATGACCAGCCAGGCCGTTTTCTGATGTCGGGGGGCACGGCGGCCGCATTCATGCTGGCCGGTGGATCGTTGATGCTGCGTTCCAGCCATCCGACGATGGCGCGCGCGTTCGCTGTGCTGGCCGGGGTGATCGGCGCATCCGGCGCGCTGGAGTTCGCCGTGACGCTCGGCGATCGTCATATTCCCGGCCTGATGTCGATGTCCTTCCCGACCGCGATCGGGGTTGTCGTGCTCGCGGCGGGACTGTGGATGGCTGTTACCGCGGACCTGCCGGTGTTGCCGCTCAAGGTGGTGCTCGGCGCGTTGGTGACCGCGGCCTTGCTGCCGGCCTTCATTTTCATGTTGGCGCAAACGCGCAGTATGAGCGAGCAACGGCTGGAAGCGATCCGTTCGGCCGGCCGGGACGCAGCCGATGATATCGGCAGGTCGATCGCCGCCCGCTTCGCCGAACGCATTGCGTTGCTGCGCGCGCTGGCCACCGCACCGGCGCTCACGGCGACATTGCCGGCAGATGGCGCGCTCCCGACGGCGGCCAATCTCGCGACGTTCCACGCGCAGGCGAGGGCTGCGATTGCACCATCCGAAGGCTGGTTGATCCTGACCAACAGCGACGGCATGTCCTTGCTCAACTCGCGGCGTGCGGTGGGCGATGCCGATCTGCGGCCGCTCGATCACCTGTCGTCGATTGCGGAGGCTATTCGGACAGGGGAGCCGCAGCTGTCGAACCTTACGGCGAGCCGATCGCGGCCCGACCTCAAACTGCTGACGATTTCCTATCAGGTTCCGGGGCGCGGTCTGGTCCTCAATTTCCGACTGCCCGTCGAAGGCTTGTCGCAGCAATTGAAGTCGATCGCCGCGCCGGATTGGACCTACGCGGTCGCCGATCGGGACGGCCTGATCATCGCGCGCAATCGCAATCCGGAGCAATGGATCGGCCAACACGTAACGCTATCGGCCTGGAACCAGTCACGCGACGCGCCGGCGGGCTGGGTGACGGCCACGAACCTGGAAGGCGTTCCGGTGTTCACCAGCTGGAAACTGCTGCCGAATGGCTGGACGGCATTCGCCGGAGTTGGTGAATCGAGTATCGATCTGGCGGGCCGCGTGCAAAACCGGCGATTGGTCCTCGGCACTGCGTTGATGACGGCGCTGGGGCTGCTCTTCGCGGCCCTGGGCGCGATTTTACTGACGCGGCCGCTGCTGCGCGTTTCGGCAGTCGGCGACGATGGCCTGAAGCCGCAAGCGCACGGCATCGTAGCCGAAATCAACACATTGGCCGACGCGCTGTACCGCGCCGCCAGTGACCGCCGGCGCGTGACCATTGCGCTGGCCGAGAACGAAGCGAAGCTGCACCGCTTCGTCGATCAGGCCCCCGCGGCGATTGCGATGTTCGACCGTCAGATGACCTATCTGGCGGTGAGCCAGCGCTGGGTGACATATTTCGGCCCGCAGCACTCCGATCTGGTCGGCCGCTCGCACTACGAGGTGTTTGCCGACCTTCCGCAAAGTTGGCGGGATGTACACCAGCGTGGGCTGAATGGGGAAATGCTGCAGGCCGACGGCGATCCGTTTCAGCGAAGCGACGGGCGTCAAATGTTCGTGCGGTGGGAAATACGACCCTGGCACACCGTCGATGGCGTGATCGGCGGCATTACGATCTACGCCGATGACGTCACCGAGCGCTTTGTCGCGGTCAAATCGTTGCGCGACAGCGAGGCACGCCTGAAGGCCATCTTCGACACAGCCACCGACGCGATCGTCGTTACGGACGCAAGGGGGCAAATCGAAAACTTCAATCCGGCCGCCGAAAAATTGTTCGATGTTGCGGCTGCGGCAGCGATCGGCCGCCCGGTCTCGATGTTGATGGACAAGGCCTCCCACGACGGCATCCTGGAAGGTTTTCGGACGCTGGGTGTTGCCGAGTTCGAGGGGTTCGGACGCGAGATTGCCGGCCGAAGAAGCGATGCGAGCGTGGTGCCGATCGATCTTTCGATCACGCGATGGAGCGTCGACGGAAAGCGCTATTACACCGGTATCATGCGCGATATCACATCGCGAAAAGAGCGCGAGAACCACGTGCGCCTCGTCATGCGCGAACTCTCGCACCGTACCAAGAATGCGCTCGCCGTCGTGCAGGCCATGGCGTGGCAGACATCACGCGCAACCAAGGACGTCGACGCGTTCCAGCAGCAGTTCACCCAACGTGTCGACGGGTTGAGCCGTTCGATCGGGCTGTTGGTGCGGAACGACTGGGGTGGCGTCGGCGTGCGCGAGTTGGTGGAAGGCCAGTTGGCCCCCTTCCTCGACGAACCCAGCCGCCTCGCCTGCGATGGCCCGACACTCGTCTTGAAACCCAACGCTGCGCAAGATCTCGGGCTCGTGCTGCATGAGTTGGCGACCAACGCATCCAAATACGGTGCCTTGTCCGTGCCAGGCGGGCACGTTGCGGCCCGCTGGTATCTGCAAGCCGGTCCGGACGGACGGGACGATTTTTGTTTTGATTGGCGGGAACTCGGCGGTCCACGCGTTACCGAGCCCGGGCACGTTGGTTTTGGGAGCAGTTTGATACGAGATATGCTGTTCAAGACATACAAGGCCAAAATCAAGTTGGACTTCGATGCCAGTGGATTGGTGTGGTGCTTGCTGGTAGACCGCGACCGCATGGTCACCTACGATGCGCACGAAACGACGGCCCGCATCCAGCTTGCAAAAGAGGCGATTGATGATCGGTAATGCGCTGACGGGGCAATCTATTCTGATCGTGGAGGACAACGCACTCATCGCCATGAATCTCGAGGATATCCTGCGCGACGCGGGGGCCGATGTCATCGGGCCGATTGCGACGTTGAGCGAGGCCGAGCGGACCGCTACAGATGCCGTCGTGACGGGCGCGGTGCTGGATATCATGCTCGAAGCCGAGGAGGTGTGGCCCGTCGCGCGCATTTTGGCCGAGCGCGGAATTCCCTTCATCTTCTCATCCGGGCATTTCGAGCAGGATACGTTGCCGTTGGAATGGGCCGCGCACAAAATAGTAACCAAGCCGGCGCGTGCGCAGGATATCGTCAAATCGCTGCATCGCGCCATCGCGGGGCGTCAAGTGCGCGATCAATAAGTCTGCTGTTGAGCCACGAGCGCCGCATGACTATTCAGATCACCGAACAGTTTCCCGGCCGACGTGCCTACTTCATGAATAACCCCACGACAGACGCAATGGCGCGCTGAGTGGAGGTGCAGCGCTCGGAACTGGTCGATATGGGCGAACCGTCAAAATCAGGGGCGGGGATATTAAGGCTGCCGCGCGGCATCGCGTGAAACTGCAATCTCGGCGTGTTATGGGTTGATGACTGTCCGTTTACTTGGAGGCACTCGAGAGCTTCCCGAGCACGCGGCGGACACCGTGACTGGCTGA
>JANXYD010000183.1 GCA_025350265.1 Hyphomicrobiaceae bacterium
CGCATCGGCAACGACGTTTCGCTCTCGCCGAACGGCTTGTTCGGCGGCGGCCAAGTGGGCATGCAGCGTCAGTCCGGCGCTTTTGTTTACGGCATCGAGGCCTCGTTGGTCGGGTCCGACATCGATGATCGCGTCCGAAGCCCACGTATATCGAGGGCAACCGAGCGCCTATCGCTGACATCGGTCCACACCGTGGTCGGAAAGATCGGCTATGCACGCGACGCGATCCTGGCCTACATCAAGGCCGGTTACGCTGGCGGCACGACCGACTTCAGCGCCGAATGCGCCCCGTGCCGCAACATGAAACTGCCGATCGACCGCGATACGTATCACAAGGGCTTCGCCTTCGGCGGCGGCATCGATTGGCGCTTCAAGGACAATTGGTCGCTCGGCCTCGACTACACCCACGTCGACCTGCGTGGCAACGAATCGACCGGCACGTACTCGTTCAACGGTCGCACACCCGGTGTGACCGGCACCTTCAACACACGCGCCGATGCCGACATGGTCGGCGTGCGTCTCAACTATTATTTCGGTGCCGTCGCAGATCGTTCGCCCGCACCATTGAAGTAATCGTCACCGCCGAACTGCAAATACCAATGCATCCGATCAGCCGATCGGATGCATAATTTAGCCACGGCTCATTCAGCCGAATGCGCCCCCGCGCTCGCCGTCATCGCCAGCCCCACCGCTTCGGCAACGCGAATGCCGTCGACGCCCGCAGACAGGATGCCGCCGGCATACCCGGCACCTTCGCCCGCCGGATAGAGTCCCGCCGTATTGAGGCTCTGCAGGTTCTGGCCGCGCGTGATCCGCAACGGCGACGACGTGCGCGTCTCCACCCCCGTCATGATCGCGTCGGCCATCGAAAACCCGCGCAGTTGCCGCTCGAAGGCGGGCAAGGCTTCACGCAGCGCCTCCGTGACGAATGCGGGCAGGCACGCCGCAAGATCCGTCGGCGTCACGCCCGGTTTGTACGATGGCACGACGCTGCCGAGGCTAGTCGACGCGCGCCCCGCAAGAAAGTCGCCGACTCGCTGGCCGGGCGCATGATAGGTGCTGCCACCAGCCACGAACGCGCGCTCTTCCCAATGCCGCTGGAAAGCGATCCCGGCCAGCGCACCACCAGGATAATCCTGCGGGTTGATGCCGACGACGAGGCCGGCATTGGCGTTGCGTTCGCGCCGCGAATACTGGCTCATGCCGTTGGTGACGACGCCCCCCGGTTCGCTGGCCGCCGCCACCACCGTGCCGCCCGGGCACATGCAGAAACTATACACCGAACGTCCGTTCTTGGCATGGTGCACGATCTTGTAGTCGGCCGCCCCCAGGATCGCGTTGCCGGCATTGCTGCCGAAGCGGCAGGTATCGATCACCGATTGGGGATGCTCGATGCGCACCCCGATCGAGAACGGCTTCGGCTCCAGATGCACGCCCCGCGCATGCAGCAATTCGAACACGTCGCGCGCGCTGTGTCCGACCGCCAGTACGATGTGGTCGCTCTCGATGTGGCTGCCGTCGGCCAAGCGCACGCCACGTACCCGTCGTGCGCCCTCCGCTGAAATCGCAATGTCGAGATCGTCGACGCGCGCACCGAAGCGATATTCGCCCCCCAGCGCCTCGATCTTGGCGCGCAGGCTTTCCACCATCGTCACCAGCCGGAACGTGCCGATATGCGGTTTGGCATCGACCAGGATTTCCGCCGGCGCGCCGGCTGCGACGAACTCGGTCAGCACCTTGCGGCCGAGGTGCTGCGGGTCCTTGATCCCGCTCCACAGTTTGCCGTCGGAGAACGTGCCGGCCCCGCCCTCGCCGAACTGCACGTTGCTCTCAGGGTTCAACACCCCGCGCCGCCATAGGCCCCACGTGTCCTTGGTGCGTTCGCGGACGACTTTGCCGCGTTCGAGAATGATTGGACGAAAACCCATTTCGGCCAGTATCAGGGCCGCGAACAAGCCGCATGGCCCCGCCCCGATCACCAACGGTCGCTGCTGCCTGCCGCGCGGCGCTGTTGCAACGTGCTGGTATCTCATGTCCGGCGTCGGCCTGAGCCGCTGATCACCACTCCGCCGTTGCAGCAGCGCGGCCTCGTCCGCAACCTCGATGTCGACGGCATAAACCAATTGAATGGCGCTTTTCTTGCGCGCGTCCCAGCCGCGTTTGAACACGTGGCAGGTCTTGAGGTCGCCCGGCGCAAGCTCAAGATAACCTTCGACCGCCGCAGCCAACGCCGCCGCCGCATGGTCTAACGGCAGCTTGACTTCGGTCAATCGCAACATGCGCGGGCTCCATCTGGCGCCTGTTGATGGCGCAAAGATGTACGTGGTCTACAACGCTTTCCGCAGCTCTGTCGACCCAACGCCGGTGCGCCCATTGCCTCAGCCCGGCGCGCAGCCCTTGATGGCATTGGCGCGCGCACTGAAGGTGACGCGTCCATCGGCGGATGCCGGCAGGCGCGCGCGCACCCGCCCCTTCAGTGCCTCAAGATCGGCTGCCGCCATCTGCGAGACCGTCGCTTGCAACACGTTGCTCAGAAGGCTTGTCGTCCAGACGTCTTCGAAGTCGTCGAAGGTGCGGGTAGCCACGATCTCGCGCGTTTCGATTGCGCTGAAGCCAGCGTTAGTCCACAGCGCTCGCAGCACGTCGATGCGCGACGCATGAGGACTTGGTGGCCGCATCGTCGGCAATCCCACCGCGCGCATTTCGGCTTGCATCGGCTCCAGCGGAAAACCGCCGCCGTCCAAGTCCCACGCGTAGGCCGCAGCCATCCCGCCCGGCCGCAGCACGCGCGCCATCTCGGCAACGCCCCTGGCCGGCTCCGGCACGAAAAAAATGACCAACGCCATGACGGCCACATCGGCCGAGCGATCCGCCACCGGCAGCGCCATCGCATCGCCCTGCATAAAACGCGAGCTCCCCATCCCTGGCCGTTGCAGCGCATATTTGAGCTGCCCCTCCGACGGCTCGACGCCGACGACGTTGCCCGGTGCCGCGCGCTTCACGACGGCTTCAGTGAACGCACCGTTGCCACACCCGATATCGATCCAATCGAGCCCCGGCGCAGGTGCCAGCCAGTCGAGAAATACATCGCCCGCGAGCCGGCTCCACCGCCCATCATCCGCTCGTAGGCGGCCCCATCGTCGAAACGAATCTGCTGTTCGGCCATGTGCGCAGCCTTTCAGTGTCGAGAACTATGCCACCGACATTAACCCAAGCGTCGACCGCCCGCGAGCGTCTCGCTTGGCGCCTCGCTTGGCCTCTCACTTCGCCACCCGCAATATAATAGCCCCGGCCATGGTCACGATCGTCGACACCAGCTTGCCGATATCGAGGCGCTCTTTCATCACGAAAACCCCGATTAGCAGCGCCAGGATGATGCTCGTTTCGCGCAGCGCTGCCACCAGCGCGATCGGCGCGCGGGTGAAGCCCCAGACCGCGATCGCATAGGCCACGAACGATGCGCCCCCGCCGATCAACGCCGTCATGCGCGCCTCCGGCCAGACCCGCTGCAGTAATCCAGGTTTATAAACCAGCATGATACCGGCGAATGTCAGCGCATTGAGAATGGCTTCCCATGCGTAAAACCCGACCGGGCTGCCGGCCGCGCGCGCCCCCAGGCCATCGACCAGTGTGTAGCCGGCAATGAACGCGCTGGTGGTCAGCGCCAGCGTCGCCGCTTTCGGGTTCCGCAAGCCGTCACCACCGCGCACCAGCAGCAAGCTCATGATGCCGATCGCGATCAACCCCACCGCCCACATCTCCAGCGGGCTCAGTCGCTCCCCCAGCAGGCCCACCGATATGACCGTGACGACGATCGGTGCGGTGCCCCGCGCGATCGGATAGACTTGGCTCATATCCCCCGCCCGGTACGACCACAGCAGGAACAACTGGTAGCCCTGATGCAGCGCCGTGCTGACGATCATATAAGGAATGCTGGCGGCGGCCGGCAGTGGTACGAACCCCAACAGCCCGATTGCCAACGGCGCATGCCCGAGCACGACAGCCGTCATGCTGAGGTATTTGTCCGCCGACGATTTGACGACCGCATTCCACGACGCGTGGAGGAAGGCCGCAAAAATAACCGCAAAAAAAACCGTCGCGTCCATGCCTCGCCCTCACCCAGCCGTCCCCGACCATAGGCCGCTTGAGCGGCGACCGGCAACAAAAGCCGGCAGTGCAAGCAAAACAAAACGCCCGGCTTCCACTGGGGAGGCCGGGCGTCGACTGGGTTGGTGATGCGAGGGCTATCAGGCGGCTTTGATGTCGCCGCCGGTGCCTTCGCTTTCGGCGCGGCGCGACTTGGCGCTTTTCGACAGCACCTCGGTGACGCGCTGGACCGCGCCGCGTTCGTCGATCTTTTCGACGGCCGCGATTTCGCGAGACATGCGATCGAGTGCAGCTTCATAAAGCTGGCGCTCCGAATAGGACTGCTCGGGCTGGGTCTCGGCGCGGAACAGGTCGCGCACCACTTCAGCGATCGACACCAGATCTCCCGAGTTGATCTTTTGCTCGAACTCCTGCGCGCGGCGGCTCCACATGGTGCGCTTGATCCGTGCCTTGCCCTTGAGGGTTTCCATGGCACGCTTTACGGTGACATCCTCGGCGAGCTTGCGCATGCCGACGCTGGCGGATTTGCCCGTCGGGACGCGCAACGTCATTTTGTCTTTTTCAAAGGTGATGACGAACAGCTCAAGCGCCATGCCGGCGATCTCCTGCTCCTCGATCGCGACAATGCGGCCGACGCCGTGCGCAGGATAGACGATCCACTCGCTGATCTTGAATCCGTGACGAACGCTGATCGGCTTCTTGGCCGCGAGCACCGGTTGGGCCTGTGGGGCTTTCACTGCCAAATCCTTATGGGCCGCGACCACGGCCGCGGCTGCTGGAACCACCGTCACGGGTGGTGTTGATGCGGGCATGGAAATGCGCTGCGCGGTGGAATTGCCCATGGCTGCCGGCAAGGCACGCGCCGCCGCAGGCTTGACCGCCGCTTGACGCTGGGCTTGGAACTGAGCCACGCCGATGGCCTGCCCGACCGAAGCGGGCGCTGGTTTGCCGACGTTCTTGACCGCAGCGGCTGGCTTTGCCACCGTCGGCTTGGCAGGGGCGGAATTGGCGGCTGCCTGTGCGGGCTTGGCCGCCGCGGATTTAACGTTGGCGGGTTTCGCCGGGACGGCTTTTACGCTCGCCTTGACGCCAGGTTGAACTTTGGACGATTGTGCTTTGGAACCGGAGAGAGCAGCCATGGGCATCCGCTGTTGAGTGTTTTTTGAATGAATTGCATGCTTTTGCGCCGGAATGGCGGCGGCAGGAGCAGAACCGACTGTCGCGCCACTCGATTTTTTGGCGGCGGCGGCGGCGTGGCGGTCAGTTGAGGTCGTGGACGACTGAGTTTTAGCTCTCGACGCGGGAGAGACTGGTTTGGCGGCGGCGGCCGCAGTCCGGCTCGTGGCGGGCGCGATTTTGGACTTTTTATCGGGCTTGGCCAATTTGCTATCCGGTTTCGCCATGGACTGGCCCGACTTCGAACGCACCTTACTCTTTACCGGCATAACGACTTACTCCTACTGCCGAAAACGCCACAGCGCGGACCGCTGTCACGAGAGCCGCGCAAGTTGCATTGACATGCACTTGCGCCAGCGGCATAAACCAACCCTGCGAAAACCGCATTCGAACCATATGAGCGCGCGGCAGAAGCTTTCCAATGCCGACACCCAAAACGCGGCCGATGCAGTGCATCCGTCACATTCCAGTCGCTTAGAATCATCGAAATTAAGGTCTCAAGCGATCACGCAGCGGTTTGCTCCGAATTCTATCACTCAAGCCGTAAACAAAAACAGCCGCGTTTATCACGCACCGGGCGATTGAACCGATTTTCCGCTTTTGTTCACGTCTGCGACCATTAAACTGATCATAACATATCATTCACCGCTTTTGAAGCGGGTACGGGGTCGCATTCTGTGCAACCGCCAAGAAAATGTTGGACCGCAGCCCTTGAATTTGGCAATTCAAGCTGCTGATGCCTGAAAATGAGGCAATTTATTAACTCTTTTGCATGGCTCAATTGCCATCGCCAGGCTTATCGGAGAAGTATTTCTCGAATTTTCCGGTTTCGTCGCGATATTTGTCGGCATCGGCAGGCGCCTCTTTCTTCGACGCGATGTTCGGCCACGTCTCGGAGAACTGCCGATTGATCTCGAGCCATTTCTCAAGACCCGGTTCGGTATCGGGCTTGATGGCATCGACCGGGCATTCAGGCTCGCAGACGCCACAGTCGATGCACTCGTCCGGGTGAATAACGAGCATGTTCTCACCTTCGTAGAAACAATCCACGGGGCAAACCTCGACGCAGTCGGTGAATTTGCACTTGATGCAATTGTCGTTGACGATGAAAGTCATGGGTATCGAGGTCCCGGGAGATGTGCTGAACGCTCAGACGGCGGTTTGCTTCACCGCGTCGAGCCTGCGCGATGCATTGGCCCGACGCGGTTTTAGGCTCGCTTCCGTAGAACAAACCTCACGGCGAGACAAGCATCCCTCCCCGAGCGTTCCGAACGGCCGCTTCCGTGGCGAGACCAAGAGGGTGCGTTCACCTGCACGGAGCGGCGGCGGCGGGTGTCTGCCGCCGCCGGGCAGCCGACAGCGCCGCCCGCCCGCGCCTGATTATTGCTTAAATTCAAGCGTCAGCTATGGAATGGCCTTGATTCGTTGAAGGTCCTATAGCTGAAAAAGCGAAATACCGCCGGAAAAGCGTCATCGAACCGCCTGATCCGGGCGTTACCGAAGCAAACGTTCAATGGTTGCGTAAGACGTCAAAGTGGCGTCCCGATCAGGATCGCAGGATCGACACCAGTAGGGTTTCGGTCTTCAAAGCAGATGGGCTAAGGTCCGGCTACGTCTGGGGCCAGGAGTAACGAATGGCTGTCGTCGAATATCTGCAGTCCTTATTGTCGAGCCTGGGCATGGCGTCGGAAAGACTTCCGCTGGTCATCGGCTTGCTGTCGGCGGCGATTGCAGTGTTCTATGCGCGACCGTTCTTTGCCCGCCTCGGGCGGATCATCGAAGCGGTGTTCCTGCATAACTGGCAACTCGGGCTGCTGGGCACGACGGGCATCGTGTTGTCGCTGGCATCGGGGTGGACGACCTGGGACGGCATGAAGAATTTCACCGGCGAGCCGATCCTGTCGGCGATGGTGACGTTTGGCATTCAAGGGCTGATGCTGATCGTAGCCTGGCTGATCGGCGAGAGTTTCGCCACGGGCATGAACCAGCAGGTGCCGGCCGGAAAGTTTTCCGAAGCCGGCTTTTCCAAAGATACCGGCGTCAAGTCCGCGCTCGGCCTGACCTTGAGCGGCATCGCGCTGTCGGGGATCGCGGCCCTGCTGCATGGCATGGCCAACGGCAAACCCGACCCCGGCAGGATCGCACTGTGGCTGGCGATGATCGGCGCTGCATCCATGCTGGCGGGGCTGCTGATCGTCGGATCGAAAGTGCATACGTTTCAAGGCTACTTCGCAGCGGTGCGCGTTATTATCCGCACATCTGTACTGTGGGTGATGTTTCTGGCGTGCATGGCGACGAGCGTGTTCTTTTCGTTCGACAGCTTGTTCTCGACGATATTCCCGGCATCGGAACGGGTGCGGGCCGCCGAGTTGCGCGCGCAGAACCAGGTGGCCGGCATCGTCAACGACATCGGTGGCACGATCGTGCACGGGCAACTCAGCGAGACCGAACAGCTGTTCGCGACCAAAGGCTGGCAGAGCTACGAAGAGCAGTTGTCGAAACTGGCGGCGGCGGCACAGAGCAGCAAACAGCTGATCGAGACATATTTCCAGACCCAGATGGAAGAGCGCCGCCGGGGCATCGCTCAGCAGCAGGAGCGTGTCACAACTGCGCAGAGCGGTGCGGTCGGACTGGTCAGCAGGAAGTCGTCGTTGACCGACGAACTGGCGCGCCTCAAGGCCGACCGGCCGGCGCTGGCGGAGGATTTCACCAAGCGCAAAGGCGACGTCGACGCTATTATGCGAGAACTCGACGCCAAGCGCGTCGATGCGATGGCGGAAGCGCGCGGCGTGGAGGGCTCGGGCAAGGTCGGCGAAGGTGCGCAATTCCGCGCCCGCAAGGCCGAGGAGCAGACGCTCAAAGACAAGCAGAAGATCGCCGAGGAGCGGATGCGCGACGCGCAGAAGCGATTCCAGCTGACGGAAACGCGGCTGACGCAGATCGAGCGGGAATTGTCGATCCTCGATGGCGATTTAGCCAAGCTGAAAGGCGAGGCGCAGACAGCCGAGCAACGCATCAAGATGGCAGAGGACGCCAAGGGCGCGGAAGAAGGGCCGAAGCTCGATCCGACGCGGATCATTCCAGCCTTCGAACGCGCGCGCGCCGAATTCCGCCAGACGCCGAAGATCGAAGGCCTGGCCCAGGTGCAGAACCTGTGCTCGCAGCTGGTTGCCTCGATGTCGACGCCGGCGACCAAGGACCGAGTTGCCGGGATCGACTGCGACCCGAAGACGGCGGCGGAGGCAGCGTCGCGCGTGTTCGCGCTCAATGCCGGCGTGGTGGCGTTCTCCAACAATTGCGCCGGCGGCGACAAGCTGGCCGCCTATCACACGGCCGACGAGCTGTTCGGATTTGCGCGCAAATGCGTGCAGGATTCGGGGCTGGCGTCGAACGATACGGACGTGTTGCGGCAGAAGATCAACTTCATCGAACTCAACCGCGACGACAAGGCGAACCGCTTCGTGGTGACGTGGAACGCATTTCAGGACGGCAATCGGCTGGCGTATCTGTCGCTGGCGATCGCCATCGCGGTCGACGGCTTGGTGTTCATGTCCGGACTGTTCGGTGCCAACGCGGTGCGCTCGCCGCTGTCGGATGTGCCGACCAGCAAGGCGCGGTCGGCGGACCAACTCGAAGGCATCATGGACAACGCGCTGTTGCCGCATCGCTTTGAAAACGCGCGCACCGCCATCGAGGCGATGCACGCCGATACGAGTGTGCCTGGATATACCGCGATCGTCGATCTGAGCGAATTGGATCCGCAGGCGGCGACCGTCGTGCGGCGTGTGCTGAATGCCGGCGCGACGATCGGCGCGGTGTTGCGCAATATCGAAAACCCAACCGTCTATGCGATCCGGCCGGAGCTTTACGAGTATCTGGCGATGACCGGCGCGCGCGCGTTCGAAAAGCACGGCAAGCTGGTGGTCGAGGATGTCGCCGAAAAAGTGCGACAGGGCGAGCTCGAAAAGTTGGTGCGGGTCGCGTTGCTGCCGGACGAAATGGCGAATGCGGAAACGGTGCTGCATTACGCGCATCCGATGAACGCTACCGACGACGGCTTCATGAGCCAGATCATTTTGAAGCAGGTGGCGAACGACGACGTGCGGGTCGTGCGACGCGTACTCAACGCGGGGGCTGCGCATCGGGCGGTGCGTATCCAACCGGGCGAGGATCAGCCCTACGAAATCCACGCCGATCTCTACAAGACGCTATCGAAGATCCGGGCGCGGCTGCTGTTGAGCGGCGGCAGCGGCGCCTTGCAGATCGGCCGTGAAAAGCCACGCGTGATCGATGGTGGGGTGATGCGCGAGCTGCGGCCGCAGCTCGGCAGCCGTGCCGCCGACAGGATCGAGCCGGCGGCAAACGATACGGGTGCGAACGACGAGCCGCGCAACCTCTACGCCGCAGGCGGACGGGTCGGCGAGCAGCCCCGCCGCCAGCACGAGGCCATGCGGCCGGCAGCGGATGACTATGTCGGTGGCGGCAGCGCAGATCCGGCGATGTTGGCGTTCGAGGCCAGGCTCGACGAACATTTCGCCCCCGAGGTCAACAATCTGGAAGCCCAGCATATCCGCTATCTCAGGGAGAACGCCGGCAGGATTCCGGTCGGCGAACTGGAAGCGCAACTGCTGAACGTCATGCGCTTCGATCCGGCGATCGCGCGGCCGCTGGTGCAGGCCAAGGCTGGCCTTGAAGAAAGCATCGAGCATGCGCGCGAGCAGTTCAATGCTTTCGACGGCGAACCGGCGAGCGCGCCAGCACGACTGGATGCATTCGCGCGCGTATTGCATCAGATGACGCCGGTGCTGATGCTGATGCCGGATCAGGCTTACATCACCATCATCAAGGCAATGCTGGCGAGTCTCGACACGGACTCAGGTGCTGGCAATCTCAGCGATGTGCAAACGGCGAAGCGGGAGTTGCTGCGCAACCACGTGGCCGAACTCGCGGTCGCCTACAAGAGCGAGGAAAGCTGCTGGGAGCTGGTCGCCAAATCGCTCAATCGCTACGGTCGCGGGCTGGTAACGCGTGCCTCCAATGTCGATCAGGGACAGGGGCGGCGGAGCTGAATCAGGGGCGGGGATATTAAGGCTGCCGCGCGGCATCGCGTGAAACTGCAATCTCGGCGTGTTATGGGTTGATGACTGTCCGTTTACTTGGAGGCACTCGAGAGCTTCCCGAGCACGCGGCGGACACCGTGACTGGCTGA
>JANXYD010000227.1 GCA_025350265.1 Hyphomicrobiaceae bacterium
GACTGCTCGCTCCGCGTCAAAGCGCTCCTCTCGTAACGACTCCCGGTCCCACTCGCTGCGCTCCGCAGCAAAAGTTTGATCGAAGTCCACACCTCAGGCGACGTTGAATTTCGCATGCACGGCGGGACCTCCGCCGGTGCAGATGCGAGCTGCAACGCAGAGGCGTAGGCACGCCCCACGGTCAAGGCCCCTGTTATTCAGCCGCGTTGCGGCACGCGGCCGGCTGGTAGCACCTCGAACTCCGCGGCCTCGCGCATGGCCGCCTCCGGTCCCGGCGGGGAGTAGATCGCGAGAATGCGGATCGGTTCCCAGCCGGTATTGAAAGTGGAGTGAAACGCGCCCTTGGGAATTGTTACGGTGCTGCCGGCGCTAATCTTGCGTGTGATTGGCTGGCCACCTTCATTCTCGATCATCATTTCGCCCTCGCCCGAGACGACGAAGATGATCTGCTCCGAGAGCGGGTGGTTGTGGCGGGCATGCCCCTTGCCGGGTTCGAAATAGAGCGAAACCGCGCTCATTTCATTGCAACCGTTGCGCTTGGGGTCGGCCATGACTTTGGCGGTAACCCAGCTGGACATGATGGTTTCGACCTCAATCGGATGAACCATAAGCTTATTGTCTTGCGACATATGATTTCCTTCGAATTGGAAAGTGATGCGTTAACTAGTGATGTCGACGTCCTTGGTTTCGCGGATCACTACGAAACCAATCGCAGCCGTCACGAGGGAGACGATTACGGGGAACCAGAGGCCGTAGTAGATGTCACCCTGGTAAGCCACCATGGCGAAGGCGATGGTAGGGGTGAGGCCGCCGAACCAGCCCGTTCCGATGTGGTAGGGGAGCGAAAGGCCACTGTAGCGAATGCGCGTGGGAAAGAGTTCCACCAGCAGCGCCGCGACTGGGCCATAAGCCATCGCCAGCAGGAATACCAATGCGAACACGAGGAGTGTCACCATCGGCTTATTGACCTGCGCGGGATCGGCAGCGGTAGGATATCCCGCCGACTTGATGGCGGTCGTGATGCCTCCGACGAATGCCTTTTCCCTAGCACCAAAAGTCTCTTTGTCGAGCCCGGTGCCATCATAGGACGTGATTGTCTGGCTACCGACGCGGATGGCGGCAACACTGCCGGTCGGCGCAACCTCGCTTGAGTAATTCACCGAAGAAGCAACCAGTTTCGCCTTGGCGATGTCGCAGGAGGACAAGAACTTCGATGTACCCGTGAGATTAAACTGGAAGTGGCAATCCGCCGGATCGGCGACTAGCACGACCGGCGCGTCGGCCAGCGCTTTTTCAAGTGCGGGGTTGGCATAGTGCGTGATTGCTTTGAACGTCGGAAAGAAGGCAAGACCCGCCAGCAGGATACCGGTCAGTACGATTTTCTTACGGCCGATGCGATCAGACAAAGTGCCGAAGAAAACGAAGAACGGAGTGGCGGCAAGCAGTGCGATCAGCACCATGATATTAGCAGTGGGTCCGTCGACTTTGAGCGTCTGCGTCAGGAACAGAAGTGTATAGAACTGCGCCGTGTACCAGACCACGCCGAAACCGGCGACGAGCCCGAACAGCGCGCTGAGCGCAATCTTGATGTTCGTCCAGCGTCCGAAGGCCTCGGACAAAGGCGCCTTTGAGAGTTTGCCTTCCGACTTCATCTTCACGAACACCGGCGACTCTTCAAGCGACAGCCGGATCCACACAGAGATGCCCAGAAGCACGATGGACAGTAGGAACGGAATGCGCCACCCCCACGCCACGAAGGCGGGTTCGCCGAGCGAAAGGCGGGTGACGAGTACGACGCTCAGCGATATCAGGAACCCGATGGTGCCGGTGGTCTGGATCCAGGATGTGAATGCGCCGCGTTTTTTGGCCGGCGCGTGCTCCGCCACGTAGACGACCGCACCGCCATACTCGCCACCCACTGCCAATCCTTGCAGCAGGCGCAATCCGATCAGGATGATCGGCGCCGTTATGCCGATTGCATCATAGTTGGGAAGGACACCGACCACGAACGTTGCGAGGCCCATGATCATGATCGTGGCGAGAAACGTATACTTGCGTCCAATTCGGTCACCGACGCGTCCGAACACCAGCGCACCGATCGGTCGTACGATGAAGCCCGCCGAGAAGGCCAGCAGCGCAAAAATGAAACCAGTCGCGGGATCGGCCTTGGAGAAGAACTGTTGCCCAATGATGCCGGCTAGGGAGCCGAACAGGATGAAGTCGTACCATTCGAACACCGTGCCGAGTGAGGAGGCCACGATGACCTTGCGTTCCTCGGCTGTCAGGCTTTTGGACTGTGTGATGGGAAACTGGGGTGCACCGCTGGCTACGTCGGTCATAAAACCCTCTCGTCTGAACGGGATGCACATCGTGAGCATCCCC
>JANXYD010000235.1 GCA_025350265.1 Hyphomicrobiaceae bacterium
GCGTAGTTCGCTGGTGATAATCTTGGCTTCGACCAGCCGCATCGCATCCGCCAGTTCTATACGGGTTACATATTCGGACATGGCCCGCTCCATTGGGTACGCAAAACGAAGGTTGTCGCCTAGATGTTCGAGGGGAGTGTCGGTCATCAGGTGAAAATTACGGAGACAACGGAGCCGATGAGGCCGAACGGATTGGCCACGAACGCGCCCAGCCCGGTCCATTGCCATTGGGTCGAACCGCCACTTTGCGTGAATGTGGCCGCTGCTCGGCTATATGCTGTCGCCCCGACCGTCATCGTCGTCCAACCGCTGTTAGCTAGGGTGCCGGTCATCTTGAGCGTCTGGATGCCGTTGCCGCCGTTTTCGTTATACTGAAGCTCGGTGATCGCCGCGCCGCCGTAAAGGTTACTGGTGCCGCTCGAAATGCTGCCGATGGTCTGCACTGTCGAAAAGCCGCGAAACCGATCTTGCGTGCCCGCCGACCCGATGCCGCCGACCGTGACGCTTTGGCGGTCGAGGCCACCACTCGCGGCCAACAGAATTAAGAGGCTCCCGCTCACGTTACGGACCCGGTGATAATCCAGCCTGTTGTTGTGACCTTGACAATCGTTGCGATACTGTTCACAATCATGGTGCGCGTGCCGGTTAGGGCCGTTCCGGCCAGTGTCAAAGTATCAGTAGTAATCGAGATGGTAATACCTGCAGTTGCAATAATCGTAATAACCGTTCGGATTGGAAAAGCCACCGAGGCATTCGCCGGGATGGTAAGATTACCACCTTGAAATATCGTTTGCCCACGATCCCCGAGAACCAAGGTATACGTTCCGGCTTGGGTGCTTCCGGCTAAGTCCAAGTAACCAACCAAATTCCCGCTCACCGTTGCTGCGCTTGTCAGTGCCGCAGCACTAGTCACATAAGCTTGAGCTTTCACAAACGCGGTTGACGCAATCGTGGTGGAATTATCCACCGTCGAGGCCGTTGGAACAACTGGCGCACCCGTGAACGTGGGGCTGGCGGAAAGCACTGTATTACCCGTTCCGGTGGACGTTGTGGTGCCGGTGCCACCGTTAGCCACGACCAACGTTCCGGCCAGCGTCAACGCGGTGGTGCCGCTAAACGTGTGTCCGGTGGTGCCACCCGACACGCTAATAACCGTTCCACCGCCCGATGCGACGGCGATGCTAATCCCCCCCGCACTATTCGTTACAGTGATCCCCGAACCGCCCACAAGCGTCGCTAGGGTGTAATTTGTCCCGTTTCCGATCAACAGTTGCCCGTTTGTCGGAACCGTCGCTAACCCGGTGCCACCTTGCGCAAGGGTAATTATAGTCCCAAGAGTAAGATTTGTTATCGTGGCGTTGGTAAAGGTTCCAGTCGTTGCCGTAATAGCATTTAGGTTCGTGATATTCTGGCCGTTCCAGTTGATGCTCGCGGAAGGCTTTCCCTGACCATCACGAGTCAAGACTTGGCTTAACCCATTTGTGCAAAGGTCGTTAATAACCGCGTTGAAATACACGGAAGAAATAACCTGCCCAGACACTGCTGGGAAGTTAGGAGCTGCCGCTGGGACGTAGTTACCAGAGCCATCAAAAGCCATTATTCTGATCCTTGTTGAAGTTCTGCGACAGCATCGGCTAAGTCTTTATCCTTCGACCGGGCGGAAATTATCCCTAATTGCCGAATAGCGACTGGAAGTGACTTTGCCGGAATATCATTCGTCCGCGCAAGCCAGGCCGCACCCTTTGGACTAGCCATAAGTTTTGGCAGGATTCGATTATGAGCTGCTATTCCAGTAGTCACAGTGGCTAATAAAGCTGCCAATCCCTTATGCCCATAGGCCACGGCATAGCCTTCGCCCCCGATAAGACTAGTAGTTGCAAGTCCTCCAAACCCCTTCGTCGGGGTGAGTGGCATGGGATGGTTTTTATTCTGCGTTTGAACTTTCTGCATGACGCTTAAAATCGTTTGAAAATTCTTCGCATAGCCTGGACCCATGCCAGACATAATGGTTGTTCTTTCGGCATCGGAAAGATGCGCCCAATTTTTTAGTGTATCATTGATGCTGAAGTTATCTCCAGCTTTACTCGACAATCCGTCAGGACCAACTACAGCGTTGTTATCAGAAGGTTTCAAAATCTTATTTTTTAGAATAGCTGCAGATAGAAACTGCTTTCCGGTCTGGTCAAGGGTTGAATAAGCCGCATTTAACTTCGTGCTGCCATAGCCACTTCCCAGAACCAAATTCCGATAAGTATCTTCTCCCGTCGCAGCATTAACTGCCTTCCGAACCTGCTTCAAGGTTTCAAAATACTTCACAGAGTCAGCGTTATTCTGCTCCCACAACTGCGTAGCCATTCCGGGCTTTCCGCCATCCGCAGTCAGTGCTGCGGACCTTTCCGTCTGGCTGAGTGTCTTATAAAGATGACTCAATTCATTGGCGTTAAGACTACTCCCATTCGCATCAATAGGTGCAGTCGATAGCATCTCACCTATCCGCTGCTTCATAGCCTTAATGGACGAAACCGGAATCTGCGAGGAGTTGCTCTTCAGAATTGGCTTACCTTCAGCATCCAAGATATCCGAAAACTGCGCTCCAAAATCCGCTTGCGCTGCTGGGTCCAACCTTGCCAAACCAGACCTAATCATCGGGTCTTGCGACAAGTTTTCCATCCCCGGAATAGCCGCAGCATGACCACTAATCGTGTCGCGGATAGGTCCGGCGTCTACAAGGGTGTCAGGGGAGACTAATTTATCATAAAGAGCCTGCTTTGAATCCCTCAACGCGCCCTGAGCTGTCTTAAATTTATCCTTGAAATTCTGCACAAA
>JANXYD010000270.1 GCA_025350265.1 Hyphomicrobiaceae bacterium
GATCGAGACTGACATCTTCGTCTGCACCATCCGATTTAATGCGGCGCGCGATCTTCGGCGATAGATCAAGCAGTGCTCGAATGGCGCCGCTGGTCTGTTCACGCGCTTTGAGTTCGAGCACTTGACCCAGAAGCACCAGCACGGTGATCACTGCCGCCGCCTCGAAATACACAGCAACCGAACCATCATGTCCGCGAAGAGCAGTCGGGAACAAGCTCGGCAGCAGCGTACCAATGATGCTGTAGATCCACGCGACGCCGGTCCCCATGGCGATGAGCGTGAACATATTGAGGTTGCGCGTCTTCAGGGAAGCCAAGCCACGTTCGAAGAACGGCAGGCCCGCCCAAAGCACAACAGGCGTCGCCAGAAACAACTGCACCCAATTGGATGTCTGCTGGCCGATCCATTGGTGAAGATTGAGAAGATGTCCGCCCATTTCCAGACTGACCACGGGCACCGTGAGCGCAAGACCGATCCAGAACCGGCGCGCCATGTCGATGAGTTCGGGATTGGCGGTTGTGCCAGCCGACACAAGCTCCGGTTCGAGCGCCATGCCGCAGATCGGGCATGATCCCGGACCTTGTTGCCGGATTTGTGGATGCATCGGACAGGTATAGATTGTGTTCGCAGGAACCGGCGGCGCGTTGTGCGTCTCAGGTTTGAGGTACTGAACGGGATTGGCGATGAACTTTTTCTCGCATCCGGCCGAGCAGAAATAATACGGACGGCCTTCATAGGTATGGCGGTACTTGGCGCTGTGCGGATCAACCATCATCCCGCACACAGGGTCCTTGATGTTGCCCTCAGGATGCCCACCCTCAGGATGCTCGTGCGCAACGTGATTGGCATGAGCGTCTTGCGTGTGAGCGTTGTGAACTACCATGGTGACCCAACACTCTCGTTACATACCCTGCGGGGGTAAGGCTTGACGCCTATACCCTGTTGGGGTATCCGTCAATCATGATCAAGGAATCTAAATCTGCCTGCTTGAAGCGCCTCAGCCGCATTGAAGGTCAGGTGCGCGGTCTGTCGCGGATGGTCGAAGAAGACCGTTACTGCATCGACATCGTCACTCAGATTGCTGCTGTCAGGGCCGCTCTACGACGGGTCGAAGAAGCGGTTTTGCACGACCACATCGCCCACTGCGTCGAGCACGCCATCGAAAGCGGCAGCAAGTTCGATCAGCGGCAAAAAATAACTGAATTGATAGATGTGTTGAGCCGAACAACGCGTTAATGCGCATCAAGGCTCAGAAGACTTCGCTATGGCATTAAACGCGGTCGTCTTGCTGGGCATTTGCTGTGGGTGCCTCGGCAGAGGATGGGGAAGAAGCGAACGGAAAAATGGTTCGCGCGCAATAACGAACTCTGCCTCGACAACGGCAAAGAACCAGCTGATTGCAACGAAGTCTGGATGTCCGGCAACAAGGTGCACCTTTGCCGCTGACCTGCCCGACCGCCAGACGGGTATTGAAAACGCGCCGCCGTGTCTGGGCTGACGGAGGGAGGGCGGAGCCCGACTGACGGTAGGCCGCACACGGCGCAGTCTCATCCTGATTGACGTTGAGTCTCACCCTGATTGCCGCGCGGCAGGCAAGACTGGAACGCTGCCGTGGCCGCGGGCAAGCCCGCGCGGATTGCGGTTCATCTCGTCATCAGGATGCGCGCCATCGAAAAAGACGTTGATCCGCATCGTTGGCGACGCGTACAGCACCGCGTTGAAGTGCTCTGCTCATAGAATAATGCAAATAAACACGCGGGAAACAAAGCTGTGTAACGCTGGGGACAGCGTGGGCCAAGAAAGAGAGGCAAGCCTGTCGAAACCGTCGGACCTGCAGCGTCAGTTCCGGCCCTTATATCGAGGCTGCCATCATGCGAGCATTCGTCGAGACGACGATCGGCAACGTTCCTAAACTAGGACTGGTGGCTGAGGGCCTGATCCTCTTGATCCTTGGCGCAGGGTTTGCAATCAACAGCTCGGCCGTGACTTGGCTTTGGCCGTGCCAGAATGACCCGATGACAGGCGTCCTTTTGGCGGCGCTGCTGATGTCGTACGGCAGTGGCAGCATCTTTGTGGCGTGCACCGTGGACTGGCGTGCTGCCACAAGCGGTGGTGCACTTGCCCTCGTTGTTGGATTTGGCGGCTTCGCTCTCGCTCATGTAAGGGGCGCGTTCTCAGGGTACGGAGATAATATGCTCCCGCATGCCATCGTCCTCGGTTTGATCGCCGTGGGCTCGGCGTACGCCTTCTATGCCAGTCAAAGATCAGAACTAGCGCCAGCGGCACGCGCACCACCGCTGGTGCGCGTGACGCTGCTCATATTGGCCTTTGGCTTGGCGCTCGTAGGATACGGGCTGTTAGCGGGTTGGCAGGGCATGTTGCCCTGGCGCGTCGACGCGCCGACGGCGACGCTGGTCGGCTGGCTGTTCATCGGGTTCGCGGCCGACTATGTAATGACCGCGCAGCAAGGCAACAGATCGGCTTGCGAAACGCTGCTATTCGGGCTCATCGCTTATAATTCAGTGCTGATCCTGCCGCTGCTTCACGGCATGGCGATAGCCTCGCCTGATGAACTCGCGAGCCTTAACGCCAATATCATCGGTATAGTCACGACGAGCCTATTTTCCGGATATTTTCTTTGGTGCGGATATGGCCGGACGTGGGAGTGGTCCAACGCACTGTCTGCGTAAATCAGGGGAACGTGGCGACGGGCGCCAAGTTTAGCCGGGAAATCTCACGCTGCGCGAACTCATAACCGAACCGGCGCAGTTCATCGTGCTTGTGCCAATCGAGATGTGAAATACCGGCTGGCATCAAGGGTTCAAGCAGCACGTCTTCCGCGCCGATCTCGGTGCGAACGTTGTGGTTGTGCAGCATCAAACTGCGTAGCAAAACCGCTTGCGGACTCGGGCCGCGCGGCAGTTGGCTGCGCCCCCGCGATGTCAAACTACCCATGATCAGTTGCCTACGTGACGGAGCGGTGCCGGTGGTTCCGTCAAAGCGCTCGAGAATGGGCACTTGGAAATCAATCACGATATTCGGGCCCGATTTCAATGCATGCATGCTATTGATTGGCACATTCTCAAGCAACCCACCGTCCACGAGCAGATCACCGTCTTCCGAGTACAACGGCGGCAGTAAGGCCGGTATCGTGCAGGACGCCCGCACCGCATGCCAGAGCGGTCCCGAGCGATGACAATAAACGCTGTTGCGCGACAGATTGGTGGAAATGGCAAAATATGGAATGGGGAGGTCGGCAATGTCGACTGAAGTGAAGTGCTCACGGAACGCCTCGTCGAGGACGGTCGGATCGAGCAGACTATAGCGTGGCAACGTCCAGCGGCTCAGCGCCTTCCGAGTTACAAAGATATCGTGTGCGCGCCGTTCGATTTCGTCTGGGTCAGCCTCAATCGCAAAGGCAGCCGCCATCGCCGCACCACCGCTTGTACCGCCCATCATGTCGAAGACGATCCCCGCTTCGCGGAATGCCTGGTAAAATCCGATATGCGCAATACTGAATGCGCCGCCGCCGCACGCGACCAGACCGCGGGCGCTGTCCGTCAAGAAGCGAAACAACCGTTCGTAGTCGGCAGTTTGATCGAGAACGACATGATGATGCATCACGCACCATGGGCGCAAATCAAGCCAGTGCCGCGCACCAGTGAATTCGCCGGTGCGCGCATGTAGCAATACAAGGCGTAATCGGCCCGACTTGTGCAGCGTCGCCGCATAGTCTTCGAGCGCTGTCACTTGATGACCTGCGGGAGTAGCGCCGCCAGTTGGCTGACCAATGCACAGCACCAGATCGGCTTGCCGGATCGCCTTTTGCGACCAGGCGCTCAGGGAGTGATCTGCTACAAAGATCACCGCGTCGTAGCGGCTCTCAACCTCGTTGAGCCAGCGGGTATCGTCGGGTGTCGTCGATTTGTTTCTCTCAAATTCTGTCGCGTCCAAGAACAGGACGTTCAAATGGCGTTCGAACACAGTCCTGAGACGTTGCAGGAATTCGGGTGCGACGGGGGCACTACCCGCCGGGAGCAGGCAGAATGTCTTTGGCCGCGGGCGAATCGGCGCCTTACCGCGAGCGGCCGTGGTCTCGGCGAGACGGGAGGCAAGGGTCGACGTGACCGACGTCCAGATACGGGGCGAGGCGCGCGCAAGCACGTCGAACTCTACCCGGTCGAGTTTCAGCACAACGCTGTCCCGTTCGGCGATGATGTTCGCGGTCCGTGCACCGCCGGTAAAAAAAGCAATCTCGCCGATCGGCAGGCCTGCGCCGATCTCGGCAACTGGATCGAGTTCACCGTCGCGCATAACTTCGAAGCGACCACTGACCACGAGATAAAGTGCATCGGCCAACTCGTTTTGTCGGAACAGGAATTGCCCCCGCTCGACTTCGATCAGCTTAGACAGGCCTTCCAATTGTTGCAGATCCTTCGCTGCGAGATCGCGAAAGGCGTCAATGCCGGCCAGACTTTTGAGCGGCGCTCTCATGCGGCGATCCCTTCGATTCCTCTTACGGCGGCTGGTTACGGCGGCTGGTCAAAGATAAGCCGGCACGACGCTCAGGCCAAAGTACGGTCCAGTCTGTAGGCCAAATTGGCAGCCGCAAACACATTCAGCGAACAGCAGTTGCCGCCCGAGCCTGCGCCAGTCTCTGCACGGATTCGGTAATCTCCGGGCTGCGCTGCACCAATCGGTGGAAATCGCCGGCATCGAGGACCAGCAGATCCGTCGACCGAACAGCGATCACTGTGGCGTTGCGGCGCTCTTGCAGCAGCAGCGCCATCTCGCCAAAGTAGTCGCCTTCGGAGAGCCGCACATTGGTGCCGTCGCTCGAAACGTCGACCAAACCACTGGCGATCAAAAACATGCAGTCGGCTTGGTCGCCTTTTTGCACGATGACTGTGGCAGCCGGCACTGTGCGCGCCGACAGGATGCCGATCAGTTCCGAGATCGATGCAGCATCGAGGCGAGAGAACAACGGAATGCGAGCAATCATGGCGAAGGTAATGATGAAATCACGACGTCTGATCTCTTCGTAAAATCCACGCCCGATGATCGCGACTGGGAGCGCAAAGCAGAAAATCCCGAGCATGACCGTGATCACGGCGACGATACGGCCCAAGGCCGTCACCGGCTCGGTTCCCGGCCCGCCTATTTTGGCGAGCGTTGACGCCGCCCACCACATGGCCTTGGGCATGTCACCAAAGCGGTCGGGCTGTTGCGTGCCTTCGACGGCATAAATTGCAGCGGCCGCCAGCAACAATACGCCTGCAAAGATAACGACACAGGCCAGTAACGCACGCCGCTCTGCGGCCAGCACCGAACCGATTGTGCCGAGCGCCGGTGAGTAACGCGCCAATTTCAGAAAGCGGACAAGACGCGTGAGCCGCACCAACGCTTGTTGCGGGAAGACAAATTCGAGTGCGAAGGGAAGCAGCGCCAGCGCATCGATCAGCATCAAATGCGTCAGGGCCGAACGCAGGCGCGCGCCGCCAGCGCCATATCCCTGGAGCAACGCGTGTTCCGGCGACGTCCACAGCCGCGCCAGATACTCAAGCAGGAAGACCAAAACACAGCAACGGTCGAACACTTGCAGCCGCGCCAAGACGGCGGCCGGCAATTCCGGAATGGACTGTGCGGCGACCGCTGCGACGTTGGCATTGATCAATACGATCAAGAACCAGTCGAGCAGGCGAGAGCTGAGGTCGCGTCGACGACTGTGCTCGAGTATTTGGTAGGTGCGCTGGCGCACGCTCGTGCCGTTTTGCGGGTCGGCGGACAGTGTCTGGGCTCCGGAACGAGGACCAATGGCAGCCAGTTGACGCGCAAACATTGAGGCAGCAATGGCTCATAAAGTCCAGCCGCTGGGATTGCAATTCAGCCGCCAACCGGGGATTTCCCGCTGAAGCCTTAACAGGTCGTTGAAATTGGCGACTGGATAGAAGCGTATCCTTGGGCGAGGTCTTCGGCGACACGAATTTTGCGTTCTGGCTCAGGCCGTTTTGGAGAGGTGGCTCGGCCTCGGGCGCGTGTCGCTACGCCTCGGCGAACAATCTCGGCATCCGGATCAGATTGTAGGCAGCCATCGCGAACGTGAACTTGAAGCGCACGCGCGCCAGCCCTCTCACTTTGACCTTGGCGAGACCGGCGATCGTCTTGCCCCAGCCGAACGCCTCCTCGACCAGCTTCCGCTTGCGCTGGCTCACGCGATAACTCTCGTGCCGCGTCGTGCGACCGTCGATGGCGGAGCCTCTGATCTTGGCGGCGACGTGTGGCGTCACGCACTTCTGCCGGAGATCGGCGCCGAAGTCGGAGGTGTCGTAGCCCTTGTCGGCAGCCAGCGTCAGTTGCCGTTCGGAGCCCGCATCATGGCGATCGATCATTGACAGCGCGGCCTGCCGCTCGGCCTTGCCGGTTGCCAGCGTCGCGTCCGCCTGCACGATACGAGATATCGCGTTTTCCGCTCTCGTCGCCGTCTGTCCTTTTGCGCGCCGCGTTCACGATCCGACTATCAACGCGCGGATGTTCCATCTGGAACAGCGCCGGAGCCCAGGTCGGCGCAGGATTCCGGCCAAGCAACCCCCTAAGCCCGAAACACCAGGCAACTCATCATGACCATGACCCAAGCCGATTTTGCCGCGATCCATCCAATGCAGCGCGCACCGTCCGAGATGCCTGTCGCGTCCAGCATTCTTCCACAGCCGATCAAACACGACGCCCCGCCCACGGCCGGTGCGCGCCCCCCTCTCACCGTGCGCCACCTGACAAGTCTTGCCCAAATCTCGCGGGAAGATTGGGATCGGATGTTTACGGGGCGTGTCGAAGGCTGGGACTACTTTCGCGCTTGTGCGTTCGCCGCGACACCTAGTTTGGCAGCTACGGCTCTGGTCGCCTATGCCGAGGGGCTGCCGGTCGCCGCCGTTCCCTTGTTCCAGATTCGCTATCGTCTGGACATGGACCTGCCAGATGGCTTGCGTCCGGTCGTTGGCCTGGTCGGCCGCGTGGCACCAAATCTGGTTCGCATCAATGTTCTGAGCATGGGCTCGCCCTTGACCGAAGAGTGCCCGATTGGTTTCCATCCGAGCTTGTCAACCACGGAGCGCGCAAGGGCGTTTGCAGCCTTGCTGGACGCCATGCATCGCCAGTCCGTCCTCCAAGGGGTCTCAATGCTTGCTTTGAAAGACGTCGCCGACGCGGATGTGGCCGGGATCGATGACGTTATGGTTCAGCGCGGCTTTACACGGGTGCCGACATTGCCAGTTGCAACTCTGCATCTGCCCTACAAACATGAAGACGAATATCTCGCAACACTGTCGTCCAACATGCGACGTGATTTGCGGCGCAAGATGAAAAACGGCGGTAAAGTCTCGGTCGAGGTTTGCCATTCCATCGACGGCATCGAAGACGAGATCGTCGAGTTGTTCGAGGAAACAAAGGCCAAGTGCAAAATCGACTACGACGGCTTTGACGACGTGCCGGCCGAATATTTCCGCGCCGTCATCGCAAGCCTCGGCAATAAGGCATTGATCGTCTTGTGCCGGATCGACGGCGTTCTCGCCGGTTTCAGTCTCTCACTCATCGAGCAGAACCGCGTTATCGGTAAATATGTCGGAATGCGTTATCCGCTGGCGCGCGAGCATGATGTCTACTTCATAAATTGGATGACCGTGGTTCGCTATTGTATCGCGAACGGCATCACCTGGTTGCAAGCCGGCCAGACCACCTACAAGCAAAAGATCCGTCTGGGCTGCCAGCTCAAACGGTCGTGGGTCTATTTCAAACATCGCGGGCTCTTGCTGGGTGCGGTCGTCCGCTCGGTTGGCAGGCGGATGCGCTTCGATTTGCTGGACCCAGATCTGAAGACGGACGCGGACGCGCTGCCTTATCTCAATGCCACGGTATCTCCGCCAACACCGCAGTTGCCCCGCGACTGAAGCCGGTCAGCTTATTCTGCCCGCACCTTGTTCCGAAGGGAACAGCGCCAATCGCGGACGCCGCCTAAGGTCCATTAACAACAAACACACAGGGGTTCAGGACCATGCTGGCAAGACTCATTCCATCAGAGAGCTGGGATCACGATCACGACGGCATCACCAGGCGGGCTGTCAAGCGGGCGATGCCCCTGAACGCGACACCCGGTCGCGAGACGGTTCAACCCATCCTGGAAGCGCTGAACATAACGAAGACGCTCGGGCATCCAGGTGCCGAGAACCATGTCCTCAAGGGCATCGACCTCGCGCTGATGCCGGGCGAACTGACCTTGCTGATGGGGCCATCCGGTAGCGGCAAGACCACGCTTCTTTCGATTTTAGGCTGCATCCTGACGCCGACGGATGGGCAACTGACCATCGCCGGCGAGACGGCGACCGGCCTCACGGCCGACGGCCTGGCCGATTTGCGCCGCACTCACGTTGGGTTTGTGTTCCAGTCCTACAATTTGTTCCCGACGCTGACAGCTGCAGAAAATGTCATGCTCGCACTGGAATTGCGCGGCACGCCGCCTAGTGAAGTCAAAGGACTGGCGGCTGAGGCAATCGCCGCCGTCGGTCTGTCGCATCGGGCGGGTGCCTTTCCAAGCCGCATGAGCGGAGGCGAAAAGCAGCGCGTCGCCATCGCTCGGGCGCTGGCGGGTTCACCGTCGGTCGTGCTGGCGGACGAGCCGACGGCAGCGCTCGACAGCGAGAACGGCAAGGCCGTCATGGCGCTGCTTGCCGAAGCGGCAAAAGAC
>JANXYD010000298.1 GCA_025350265.1 Hyphomicrobiaceae bacterium
GAGCTTCGGCGCGAAGACGGGCACGACGATGCCGGCATGGCTGGCGCGCAAGTTCGAGGGCATCGAAGACGACGCAGCGACCCAGCACCTCGTCGCGGCGGCGGTGGCAGCCGAGCAAGTCTCCGATCTCGTCGACGAGGGCGTGCGGCAATTTCATTTCTATACGCTCAACCGGGCCGATCTGGTGTTCGCCATCTGCCACCTGCTCGGGCTCCGAGCGCGGCCGGTCGAATTCAAGAAGGCGGTGGGCGCATGAGTACGCGGGCGCAACGCATCGAGGCGCTGCACACGGCAGCGGCCGAGCGCATCCTGATCATGGATGGCGCGATGGGCACGGAAATTCAGAACTTCAAGCTGGATGAAGCCGGATATCGCGGCAAACGCTTCAAGCATTGGCATCGTGATGTGAAGGGCAACAACGATCTGCTGGTTCTCACCCAACCCGACATTATCAGCGGCATCCACGCCGCCTATATCGATGCGGGCGCCGACATCATCGAGACCAACACGTTCAACGCCCAGGTCATCTCCATGGCCGACTACGGGATGGAAGAGTTCAGCGCGGAAATCAACGGCGAGGCGGCGAAATTGGCGCGGCAAGCGGCTGATGCGGCCGAAGCGAAGGACGGTCGTGTACGGTGGGTGGCGGGCGCGGTCGGGCCGACCAATCGCACAGCGTCGATTTCGCCAGACGTGAATAATCCGGGTTTCCGCAATACCAGTTTCGACGAATTGCGGAGCGCTTATACCGAGCAGGTCATTGCGCTGATCGAAGGCGGCGTCGATGTCATATTAATAGAAACGATCTTCGATACGTTGAATGCGAAGGCGGCTGGTATGGCTGTGCTGGAGGCGTTCGATGCGGCTGGCGTGATATTGCCGATCATGATCTCCGGCACCATCACGGACCGGTCCGGGCGCACGTTATCCGGGCAGACGGCGACGGCGTTCTGGTATTCGATGCGGCACCTAAAGCCCTTTTCTGTCGGGCTCAACTGTGCGCTCGGCGCGGAATTGATGCGGCCGTATATCGCCGAAATTTCCGGTGTCGCCGATACGCTGGTGTCGGCCTATCCGAATGCTGGATTGCCCAATGCGATGGGCGAATACGACGAGACCCCGCACGACATGGCGTGCCAGCTCGAGCCGTGGGCGAAGGATGGCCTGGTCAACATCGTCGGTGGCTGTTGTGGCAGCACGCCCGCGCATATCGCGGATGTGGCAGCGCACGTGCGCAAATATCCGCCGCGCAAACTGCCGGAGATTGCCCCGAAGATGCGGCTGAGTGGGCTCGAGGCGTTCGTGGCGGGGTGAGGTGGGATGATGTTGGCTGAGCAGCTTGGGAAATGGACGTGCAGTACGAAAAAGGGAAAAATAGCGGTTAGCAGCAAATAAAATCGGTGGCGAAAAGTCGTGAAACACGATTCTTGCCGCTCGCAGCAACACCCCCTCATCCGCCCTTCGGCCACCTTCTCCCCAAGGGGAGAAGGCCACTCCAATTCGATCGAGCAAGAATTGCAAATAGCAGATATGTGGGAAATCTCGCCGCTTGTTCCTCTCCCCTTGGGGAGAGGATGCCCGAAGGGCAGGTGAGGGGGCGTTCGGCGCAATCGCAGGAGTAAACCAGAGCCACGGGCATGCATCTTGAAAGTTCGCCTGACAAACATTGCTCGCGCACTTCGCCGTCGCCAAACCGATGTCGAGGCGAAGCTGTGCGCGCAACTTCGCAATCGTCGTTTGGATGGCATCAAGTTTCGCAGGCAAGTGCCGCGCGGACCTTATGTCGTGGATTTTCTTTGCGATGCCGCAATGCTGATCGTCGAACTTGATGGCTCGCAGCATTCCGAAGACACCAGCGTTGCCGCCGACGCGGTGCGCACAAAGTACTTGGGAGGCTTGGGTTACTTCGTGATGCGCTTTTGGAATGCCGACATCAACCGCGACGTCTGCGGCGTCGTTGAAACGATCTACGCGACTGCGGTGTCTCGCAGCAACACCCCCTCATCCGCCCTTCGGGCACCTTCTCCCCAAGGGGAGAAGGCCAATACGGCAGCAACTGAGTGACCATGACCACCACCACCTCCCCCCCCTCCGGTGCCAATTTCCTCAACGTCGGTGAGCGCACCAACGTCACGGGCTCGGCGAAGTTCCGCAAGCTGATCGAGGCGAACGACTATCCGGCGGCGCTTGCGGTGGCGCGACAGCAGGTCGAAAGTGGTGCGCAGATCATCGACGTGAACATGGACGAGGGTCTGCTCGATAGCGAGAAGGCGATGGTGACGTTCCTGAACCTCATCGCATCCGAGCCGGATATTTCGCGCGTGCCCGTCATGATCGACAGCTCGAAGTGGGTGGTCATCGAGGCCGGACTGAAATGCGTGCAGGGTAAGCCCATCGTCAATTCCATTTCGATGAAGGAAGGCTTGGCGCAGTTCCGCGAGCAGGCGGTGAAGTGCCGGCGCTATGGCGCGGCCGTTGTGGTGATGGCATTCGACGAAAAAGGCCAAGCCGATACCTGCGAACGCAAGGTGGAAATCTGTACGCGGGCTTACAAAATTCTGACCGAGGAAGTGGGATTCCCACCCGAAGATATTATTTTCGATCCGAATATCTTCGCGGTGGCGACGGGTATCGAAGAGCACAACAACTACGGCGTCGATTTCATCGAGGCGACGCGCGAGATGAAGCGCCGCTTTCCGCTGGTGCATATTTCGGGCGGGGTTTCCAACCTGTCGTTCAGCTTTCGCGGCAACGAGCAGGTGCGCGAGGCGATGCATTCGGTGTTTCTGTATCACGCCATCAAGGCGGGCATGGACATGGGTATCGTCAACGCCGGTCAGTTGGCGGTCTACGACAATATTCCGGCCGAGTTGCGCGAGCGGTGCGAAGACGTGGTGCTGAACCGACGTGCCGACAGCACGGATCGATTATTGGAAGCGGCGGAGCGTTACAAAGCGGGGGGCGGCAAGAAGAAGGAAGCCGATCTCGTATGGCGCAACGGCGATGTCGGCTCGCGTCTGACGCATGCGCTGGTGCACGGAATTACCGACTTCATCGAGACCGACACGGAAGAAGCGCGTCGACTGGCTGATAAACCGCTGCATGTGATCGAAGGTCCGCTGATGGCTGGCATGAATGTGGTCGGCGACCTGTTCGGCGCGGGCAAGATGTTTCTGCCGCAGGTCGTCAAGAGCGCGCGCGTGATGAAGCAGGCGGTGGCGTATCTGCAGCCCTATCTCGAGGCTGAAAAGATCGCATCGGGCGTGGCAAGCAAGCCGGCGGCGGGTAAAATCGTGATGGCGACGGTGAAGGGCGATGTGCACGACATCGGCAAGAACATCGTCGGTGTCGTACTTCAGTGCAATAACTACGAGGTGATCGATCTTGGCGTGATGGTGCCGGCGCAGAAAATCCTGGAAGTGGCGAAGCGCGAAAATGCCGATATAATCGGGCTTTCCGGGCTTATCACGCCATCGCTCGACGAGATGTGCACGGTGGCGGCCGAAATGCAGCGGCAGAATTATCATGTGCCGTTGCTGATCGGCGGGGCGACGACGAGCCGGGTGCATACGGCGGTGAAAATCGCACCAAACTATACCAATAATCAGGCGATTTACGTGACGGACGCGAGCCGCGCGGTGGGCGTGGTTTCCCAGTTGTTGTCGCCGACGGACAGCAAGGCTTATGTGGCAGGCATAACGGCTGAATATGTGAAGATCCGCGACAACCACTTGAAGGGTGAGCAGAAGAAAGTGCGGTTGCCACTGGCGGTGGCGCGCGCCAACAGCTTCAAGATCGACTGGGCGCAAGGTGTGCCGCAAGCACCGACGTTCACGGGGACGCGCGTTTTCAAAAACTACGATCTCGGCAAGCTCGTCGATGTGATCGACTGGACGCCTTTCTTTTCGACGTGGGAATTGACGGGGCGGTATCCGGCTATTCTGAAAGACAAGATCGTCGGCGTCGAAGCGACGAAATTGTTTGCCGATGCGCAGGCGTTGCTGCGCCGGATGGTGACCGAGAAGTGGCTGACCGCGAACGGGGTGATCGGGTTCTGGCCGGCGAACAGCATCGGCGACGACATCGTGATTTACACGGACGCATCGCGAAAGACGGAGCGCGTGCGGACCCACACGCTGCGCCAACAGATCGCGCGCGAGCACAAGGGGCCAGGTGGGCGTGAGCGCGCGAACACGGCGCTGGCTGATTTCATCGCACCTGCCGATACGGGGCTGGCCGATCACATCGGCACGTTCGCGGTGACAACGGGGATCGGCGAGGAAGCGGCACTGGCCAAATATTTCAAGGCGACCGACGACTACGGGCGCATCATGATGAAGGCGCTGGCGGACCGGCTGGCGGAGGCATTCGCCGAGCACCTGCATGCGCGGGTGCGACGCGAGTTCTGGGCGTATGCACCGGAGGAAACGCTGTCGAACGAGGATCTGATCGGTGAGAAGTATCAAGGCATACGGCCGGCACCAGGGTATCCGGCACAGCCCGACCATACCGAAAAAGCGACGTTGTGGACGCTGATGGATGTGGAGGCTGCGGCCGGCATCACGTTGACGGAGAGCTATGCAATGTGGCCGGGGTCCGCGGTATCGGGTTTTTATTTTGCCAATCCCGCCAGCCATTATTTTGGCGTCGGCAAAGTCGAGCGCGATCAGGTCGAAGATTACGCGCGCCGCAAGGGCTGGGACGTGGCGACGTGCGAGCGATGGCTGAGCCCGGTGCTGAATTACGATGCGAAGGCAGGCGCAGCCGTCAAGGCGGCCGGGGGCAAGGCTGCGTGAGCGCGCGTGGCGGCGGGGTGACTTCGGCGCAACGATCGCTAAGGTGTAATTTTACCAATATTGCAACTTTTGAGTGATATTTCCCAAAAACTCCAGCAAGCTTCGGTAGCTTGCAGCACGGGGACGGAGGATCCGCCGTCGTCGTCCGCAGCGAGTGATGAAACGCCTGCCGGCGACGCTGGCGAGCGGAGCACAGACGGAAACCGTCTGAAAAATGGCATCGGTCGACGACACGATGACCGGCTGAAGCGCCTGCAAGCGGCGACGACTTAAGCGGGTGCAAACCCCGACGCCAACCCGGTGCAAGTCCGGAACCCCCGGCGGTGAAATTCCGTCGACGGCGCCGTCCGCGCTCCGTTCACCAGCGTCGCCGTGCGGTTTTTTGTGCGGGCTGGCGCGTTAACCACGTTGGTTTAGTTTTGGTTGGCTCTTATCGGTCTGCTCTGCGACCGAACGCGATTGTAGCAAAAAGTGTTCGCGCCTGGGGCCGCCCCCCGCCCATTGAACGCGATGGGGGGAGGGAGCAGTGCCCCCCACAAACAAAAACGGGCACCCGCAGGTGCCCGTTTCAGTTTCAAGTGGTGTAACCGGGATCAGTGTTGGCCCCAGAACTCCACGACTGCGCGGCCACGGGCGACACCGCCCTGCTGGAAGATGCGCGTGCGATAGGTCGGACGGATCTCCTGGACGACGCGCGTGCCGCCCTTCAGATCGATCGGACCGAAGCGGCCGCCAGCTTCCACCTTGGTACGGTTGGCGGGGATGATGTCGACTTCGCCGTTGCCATAGATGACGCGGACTTCGAACAGCGTGATCGCCTGATCGCGAACGCGCACTTCGATACGCTTGAAGCCGCCTTCGTTCCGGCCGACCTTGATGATGTCGTTGCGGTCGATGGTGAAACCAGCAGTCTGGCCACCAAGCAGCACGAAGCCGTTGTTGAACTTCTTGCCTTCGCCCTGCGGGCCGAGCCAGCCTTCGGCGTATTGGCCGTAGACTTCGACATAAGCCTGTCCACGGAAGTTCGGACGGGCGCGGTAGACGAGCTGGATTTCCTTGATGAAGCGATCACCCTTGAGGTCGAACCACTTTGTCTTGGTATCCTTCTTGGCGTCGGCGTTATAAGCCAGCTCCTGTGATTCACCGTTCGCGTAGATCACCTTGATGCTGTTGATGAAGATGTCGTTGTCGAGCACGCGCATGCGGATTTTGTCGAACTTGCCGACTTCGGCACCGACGCGGATCACGTCGCGATCGACGGCAAAGCCAACAGCTTGCGTGCCGAACAGCACTTCGCCGGTGTCGGTGACGGTGCCGGGCTTGGCACTGACGGCGCTTGATGAGGTCGACGAGGCCGAGACGTTGCCGGTCGCGGCACCCTGAGCGGCAGCGACGGATGCGCCCGACGGACGTGCAGCGCGTGCGCCTGATTCACTCTGCAAGCCGTAAACTTCGATCACCGCGGGCACGATGGCCGTCGGCTGAGGTTTGAAAGTCAGGTTGATCTTGTCGATGAACTTGCCTTCATCGTGCTGATCGATTGCACGCGTACGTTCGCCGTCGAGAAGGTTGATGTCGCGCTTCTCGCTATGCGAGGCGCCTGTGGCGTAGACAACTTCCACGTTGTTGATTTCAATACCGCGCCGCTTGGCGACGAGACGGACGGCTTTGTAGTTGCCACGCGCGTTCGCCAATTCGATAGTATCGGTGTCTTTGCTGAGAATGATGTTTTTAGACCCCATCAGAACCCAAGTATCTTGGGCCTGAACAGCGGTTGCGGACAGCACGGTCGCAAGCGCGGCGGTGGCCACAATCAGCCTCCGGTTCATGTGGAACTCCTTAACTGATGTTGATGTCCCCGGTATCGAAAACAGGCGTACCCTAGACCACGCCGAATCAAAAGGCGACGGGGTCAGGGCATCTGAGGACGCGAACTGTATCATTGCAGCCACAACGCACCCGCCTCTTGCCAGCCGCCGACACATTGTCTGAGCAAGCCGCCGATTAGCCGCGTTTAGGCGCTCGCGCTCACCCACCCACCTGCACCTTGGGTGCACGTAGCCGAACGGCGTCGCGCGGTAGTGCGCCCCGGCCGGAGCGCGACGCGCGCGTGAGGGCCGCTTACGCGAACTGAGCCCGCAGCGTCCACCTCGCGCTCACCCACCCACCTGCACCTTGGGTGCACGTAGCCGACCGGCGTCGCGCGGTAGCGCGCCCCGGCCGGAGCGCGACGAGCGCGTGAGGCCCAACTTGTGCAGGCGCGGTGGGACGCCTAGCATGCCTGCAAAATTGATCATGGCTCCGAAGGGCACCTGCACTATGACCGTTTCGCCATTGCCATCGCCTTTGCCTTCAAGCCATCCCGGCCAGCCGACGCGCGACATCGCGACCGCCATCGAAGTGCTGCGGCAGCGGTTCGGAGAGCGCTTGCAGACCGGCCAGGCGATCCGTGAACAGCATGCGCATACGCTGACCTGGATTCCGAACCAGCCGCCGGACGCCGTGATCTTCATCGAGACGGCTCAGGAGGTGGCGGACGTGGTCGCGGTGGCGCGGCAATACCGGACACCGATCGTCGCATTCGGCGCGGGAACCTCGCTCGAAG
>JANXYD010000330.1 GCA_025350265.1 Hyphomicrobiaceae bacterium
GTCAAAGAGATCGTCACCTACGGAGGGTTTGAGCCGATCGTTGCGGCCGAAAGGGAGGGAGCGGCGAAGCCCGTACCAGAAAAGGTCATGGCCGACATGCGCACCTGTGCTGCGGCCGTGATCCATGTCGCCGTGGATGAAGTGTTGCTCGACAAGGATGGGAACGAGCGCCCGCAGATCAACGGCAACGTCCTGATTGAGATCGGTGCGGCGATGGCGCTTTATCCAGGATACAAATTTATCCTGCTCGTGGAGGAAGGGTTGAAACTCCCTTCTAACCTCCAAGGTCTCTATGAATGCCGCTACACGGGAGGCGAGCTCAGCGGTGGCGCGACGATGAAACTGCTCAAGTCGTTCAATGAGTTCAAGTCAGCAGGCTAAGATCGCGACTGCCGAAAATCGGAAAAATGCAAGCTATCAACTTAATGGCAAAATGGCGCGCCCGAAAGGATTCGAACCTCTGACCCCCAGATTCGTAGTCTGGTGCTCTATCCAGCTGAGCTACGGGCGCGTGCCAATCGGCAAGGCAGGCATTAGCCGCTTCCGTGGCCGAGGTCAACGGTCAACGTCGTGCTCGCGTCGACTTTCCGGTTGACCGCAAAACGGGGCTTGAAGTCAGTGTTGAGCGCCGGCCGGCGCGTGCACACCCCACGGGACAGGCGCTGGATATCACGGCACCAGGATCTGCCGCACGCTCGCGCCGTCTGCCAATCGATCGAAGCCCAGATTGATGTCGTCGAGGCCGATGTGTTCACTCAGCAGACGATCGACGGGCAGCAGCCCCTGCTGGTACAGCGAGATGAAACGCGGTATGTCGCGCGCCGGCACGCAGCTGCCGATATAGCTGCCTTTGAGCGTGCGCTCCTCAGCCACCAGCTGCGACGCCGGCACTTCGAACCTGTGGCTCGGATGCGGCAGGCTGCCCGTCACCGTCGTGCCGCCCCGCCGCGTGATCTTGAACGCCAGTTCCAACGCCTTCACCGAACTCGCCATCTCGAACGCGAACTCGACGCCGCCGCCGCTCAGCGCCTTGACCTGCTCGACCGCATCCTTGTCTGCGGCATTGACCGTGTGCGTTGCGCCAAGCTGCTTGGCGAGCGCCAGCTTGCCATCGATGGTATCGAGCGCAACGATCTGGCGTGCGCCGGAGGCCTTCGCCGCTAGCATCGACATCAGCCCGACGCCGCCGAGCCCGACCACCGCCACGCTCGCGCCCACCGGTACCTTCGCGGTGTTGATCACTGCACCTGCCCCCGTCACCACCGCGCAACCGAACAGCGCCGCTTCCTCGAACGGCAGCGTGCTGTCAATTTTGATCAGGCTCTGCCGCGCGACCACCGCATATTCGGCGAATGCCGAAACGCCGACGTGATGGCCGACCGTACGTCCGTCGATCGAAATGCGCTTCGCACCGGTGATCAGCGAGTTGGCACCGTTTGCCGCCGCCGCCGTCTCACATAACGCCGGCCGCCCCTCCGCGCAGATCACGCAGTGGCCGCAACTCGGCACAAAAATCAGAATGACGTGATCGCCCTTTTTCAGATCGCGCACGCCCGCGCCGAGTTCGGCAACCTCGCCCGCCGCCTCGTGTCCCAGCACCATCGGCATGTCGCGCGGACGATCGCCGTTGATCGTCGACAAATCCGAATGGCATAGACCCGCCGCCCGAATGCGCACCAGCACTTCGCCTTCGCCGGGGCCTTCGAGATCGACCGCCTCGATCGAAAACGGCTTCGAGGTCGCGTAGGGGCGTGGTTTCATCATCTCGCGAATGACGGCGGCGCGTACTTTCATGCGTGATCCCCGGTGGCGTGGTGGCGTGGCGACAAACTACGCAGCGTTGAGCTTGTCTCGCAACGGACTTGCCGCATAGACACCCAGAACGCGCAATTGCGTCGAGAAATATTTCAGTTCATCGAGCGCGCGTGCGACCGGTGCATCCGACGGATGGCCCTCGATGTCGGCTAAAAACATCGTCGCGTTGAAACTGCCGTCCACCATGTAGCTTTCGAGTTTGGTCATGTTGACGCCGTTGGTGGCAAACCCGCCGAGCGCCTTGTAAAGTGCCGCTGGAATGTTGCGCACGTCGAACACGAACGTCGTCAGCGTCTTCTGCGCCCCGGCCTTGGCCTCAGCCGCCGTCTTCGACAAGATCACGAACCGCGTCGTGTTGTGCTTCTCGTCCTCGACGTCTTCGGCGAGTATATCGAGGCCGTAAACCTCAGCCGCCAGGCGGGGCGCGAACGCGGCCTTGCTCGGGTTCAGCCATTCCGAAACCTGTCGCGCAGCCCCCGCCGTATCGCCGGCCACGTGCGGTCGCAAACCCAGCTTACGGATGATCTTGCGGCACTGACCGATCGCGTGCACGTGGCTGTAGACGTCAGTGATGCCCGAGAGCTTTGCGCCTTTCATCGCCATCAGTTGGAAGCGGATCGGCAGAAAATGCTCGCCGATGATATGCAACCCCGAAGCCGGCAGCATGTGATGGATATCCGCCACGCGACCGGCAATCGAGTTCTCGATCGGGATCATCGCAAGATCGGCCTCGCCCATCTTCACCGCCGCCAGCGCATCCTCGAACGCCGCGCACGGCATCGGCGTCATTGCCGGAAAGATCTCGCTGCAGGCGATGTGGCTATTGGCACCGGGTTCGCCCTGGTAGGCGATGTTGCCAGTAGTCTGCGTGGCAGTGTTGGTGGCGTTCGACTTGGCTGTCGGCATTGAATAAATCCTGAGGCAGCGAAACTCGTATCGCAATACAGCCTCGCCCGCCCGCTGTCATCTTCGCTGGTGGAACGACCCTAGGTGATGACCTGGGCATCCCCGCCTCACGCGGCTGTGGTAGAGTTCTGATATGGCCCGACACCTGTCAGCACGCACTTTTCGCCCCGCGTCCTCAGCGCTGCGGCCACAGAGCTTGCCGGGTTTCCGCCGTCGCGCCGATCATCGCCGCCGATCATCGTCGCCCGACCTCGCAGCGCCGCCGGCCAGGTCAGGTAGGCGTAGCCGCGCTG
>JANXYD010000382.1 GCA_025350265.1 Hyphomicrobiaceae bacterium
TGACCGGATATAATGAGCGACAGGTGCCGACGCCTGCGTTTGGTTCAGATCCAGCCTGGTCACCACTGCGGGCCTGACCCATCGGCCGCTTTTCTATACCCGCTCGCGACAGGAAGCACTCTGCCAGTCACACGCGCTTAAATGTTGGAGCGGTACATACGTAACTCTCTGCATTAACAGTCTTTTAATCAAATTGTAAAATCGCATCAGCGCGCCCCGCGGCGTTGCATTTTGGCACCTTTGCCGCTCCAAACCCTTCCCGGCCGGCTGACAAACCTTGATCTCAGAAGCCCGGATCGATAGCCATGAATGGCGATTGCCGACGTGAGTCTCGTAAGCATGAAAATGCGGGGGCGTCGTAAGACGCGTTCGCAGCGGCCGCTTTGGGGGTGGTCGTTAAGTTGTGGAGCCTTGGTCTTTGGAATTGGATGCGCATGACCGGTCGCAAGACCGGTTCGGTATCGGTTTCAGGCCGCATCAAAACCCTGAAGGAGAGAATACCATGAAGTCTGCTATGATCCTCGCCGCCGTTGTTGCTGCTGTTGCTCTGGGCGCTTGCCGCAAAGAAGTCGAGCACACCCCGATGAAGCTCGGCGCCGGCGCTGCCACGTCAACCGTTTCTGAATAATGTAACGGGGCTGACCCTCACGGCAACGTGAGCTGATGCCGATCAAAGGCTGCTTCACGTGCTCAAGCACTGAAGCAGCCTTTGATGTTTTATGATCAGTTGCAGGATAGCGCGTGCGGCACGCATTTACTGTCGATAACTCTGGTGCTGCTCTGGAATTCGAGCGCGACTCGCGTGTTTAGTGTAGCGCTGTGGCCACCTGCGTCGCTCCTGGATGTGTTAAGCTGGATGTGTGTTGGCGATTAAACTATCGCCGTGGAGTTGGCCACAATTTCGTACGAAGCCTGCATTAAGTGTTGGCTGTCGTATTCTGTACGGTGTGTTAGAAGCCGGCGTTTTGTGCAGCATCAAAAACCAGACATTCGCCATACCGCGTAGGCGCTGTCTGCAGCACATCAGCCGCCCAAGGCACATACGACGCCTGTAGCAACCTGGGACCATATCCAGGGGAAGGATCTTGACTATGCAGTTTCTGTCGCTCGGCTCGCGTCATTTGCGCTTCGTCGCAGTTCTCGCCGCCACTTTGGCGATTGCCGCCTGCTCGAACACGCCCAAGCCCGAGGACAATCTCGCCCAGGGCGGACTTGGTGCCAACGGCCGCGGCCCGGCCACACCGGGTTCTGCCAAGGATTTCAGCCAGAACGTCGGCGACATCGTCTATTTCTCGACCGATCAAACCGATCTGACACCGGAAGCGCAGCAGACGCTGAGCAATCAGGCGCGCTGGCTGCAGCAATATTCGCAGTACAGCATCACTATCGAGGGACACGCCGACGAGCGCGGCACCCGTGAATACAACATCGGCCTTGGTTCAAAACGCGCAGAATCAGTACGCGCATTCCTGGCCCGCAACGGCATTTCCGCTGGTCGCGTCCGCACGATTTCCTACGGCAAGGAACGCCCTGTCGCCGTCTGCAACGACATCTCGTGCTGGTCGCAGAACCGGCGTGCACAGACCGTTCTCAACAATCGCGGCGGCGGCGTCGCCCGCGCTAACTGATTGCTGCGAACTGTGGGCATGCAAGGCGGGGTCGCCTGACTTTTCCGACCGTCTGTGCATGGCGTCGACATCGGGACAGTCTGAGCGGAAACCTCGCTGCGCCGCTACCATCACAAATCCGGGATCGCCTGATCGATGACGCAACGCTCGACTTTCGCCACTAACTTCCGGCGCATGCTTCGCCCGGAGGTCGGTGGCGTTTTCGTGGCGCTGGCCGGTGTGCTGGTCGTCAACCCAGCGGTAGCGCAGGTCACCCCCGCCCAGCCGTCGGCTTCGCCTGCTCGGCCCGCAGGCATCCCTGCGCCCAAGGTTGCCGCCAAGACTGCTGCAGCCAAGCCCGACGCGCCGGCTTCGACACCAGCGAGCGGTGATAGCGCATTGCGCCAGCGAGTCGAACAACTGGAAGAGCAGTTGGTCGAGATGCAGGTCGCGGTGGGTACACTCGACAGTCTGGCGAAGGGCGGCGGAAGTTCCAGCTCAGGTGTCTATCGCGGCACCGCCGACGCGGGTGGTGGCGGCAACGACGGCGGCCGGGTTGCCGCGCTCGAGACGCAGGTCCGCGCACTCGCCACCCAGGTCGACCAGTTGAGCCAGCAGTTACGCCAAGCCAATGCCCGCCCGAGTTCGTCCGCTGCGCCTTTGCAGACAGCGAACATGGCCAGCGCGCAACCCGATACGTCCGACCCAATCGGGCGACTGGTCAGCAATGGATCGAATGGTGCCAACATTGGGGCCGGAGTGATTCCGCCCGGTGCCAGCGCATCCCCGTCGCTGCCCTCGGCCAGCGCCAGCGATGCATCGTCCAAGCAGGCCTATGAACAGGCCTACGGCTATCTCCTGCAACAAGACTTCCCGGCCGCCGAAGCCGCTTTCGACGAATTCCTGAAGCGCTATCCGTCCGATCCATTGGCGGGCAACGCGCAGTACTGGCTTGGGGAGACATTCTTCGCGCGCGGCCAGTTCAAGCCGGCAGCAGCGGCGTTTTTGAAGGTTTCGCAAACCTATATGCGCAGCGCCAAGGCCCCCGACAGCCTGTTGAAGCTGGCGATGTCGCTCGATAAGCTGGGGGCGAGGGATGCGGCGTGCGCATCCTACAGCGATTTGAGCGCCAAGTTCCCCAATGCCCCCGGTCACGTCAAAACTCGCGCCGACACCGAGCGCCGCCGCCTCGGCTGTTCCTGATATCACCGTGCGTGCGGTCGAGGTCGCCGCCACGCCCGCTGCAGTGCATCAACTCTCAGATATGTTGCTGCCCGCCTTTGATGCGGCATTTCTGCCGTTTGCGCATGTGGTGCTGGCCGTCTCCGGCGGCGCGGATTCGACGGCGCTGATGTATCTGGCCGCCGAATGGCGCACGCGTCGGCTGCAGCTTGCGATGCCTCCGGCCACGACCGAATTTTCAGTGGTGACGATCGATCATGCGTTGCGCCCGGCCTCGGCCACGGAGGCGGCGGAGGTTGCGCGCGTGGCGACCGCCCTTAGTTTCCGCCACACCACGTTGCGGTGGGAAGGTGTGAAGCCTAAAACCGGCGTGCAGGCGCGGGCGCGGTCCGCGCGCTATGATCTGTTGCGACAACATGCGCTGATGCACGGCTATCGGGGTATCGCTGCGGCGCATACGGCGGACGATCAGGCAGAAACGGTGCTGATGCGGCTCGCGCGTGGCTCCGGCATCGATGGGCTCGCCGCGATGCGAAAATCGACGCCGCTGGGTGACGGCTTGGTGCTGGTGCGACCGTTGATCGAGATCGACAAGATGACGCTGGTCGATTACCTGCGCGGTCAGGGGCATGCCTGGAGCGAAGACCCGAGCAACGCGTCGCCTGCCTTCGAACGGGTCCGCGTCCGCGCCGCCCTTAGCGCCTGGACGGGCGCGGGAGTTCGATTGGACGCGACGGCCCTCGGTCGCAGCGCCGCGCGCGCCGCGCGCGCCAGTGACGCGTTGTCCAACGTGACCCGGCGGCTATGGCAGAACCGAACGCCGAAGACGCGCTTCGATCCGCTCGGCTATGCCGTCGTCGACCTTGCGTGGTTGCAGACCGAACCCGAAGACCTTCGCCTGCGGCTGTTGAGCGGACTGGTGGCTGCCATCGGCGGCCAGGAGAGTGCTGTCTCGCTCGGGCAGCTCGAGGCGTTGACCATTGGCCGCAACTGGCTTTTCGATCACGCCGTTACGTTGCACGGCACACGGTGGGACCGCGAACGTGACGGATCGGTGAGAATTTGTCGCGAGCCAGGACGCAGACCGCCAGCCATCCTCCCCGTCGTTGCCGGTAGCACGGTCCTGTGGGATCGCCGCTTCGTCATCACTGCAGCCGCGCAGTGCCCGCCGGGGCTGACGGTTGGTTCACTCGGTGCGGCTGGAGTGGCGACGTTGGAACGAGCCGGGTGGCTACGGCCGGCCGTGCCAGCACGGGTGCTGTGGACGCTACCGGCCATCGCGGCCGGAGGCTGCGTCCTCGCGGTGCCGCCTCTCGATTGCGATCTGGGTGGGCTCAACCCATTTATGAAGTGCGCGCCAGTGCAACCTTGGTTTGCGGTTGAGTAAGTGGGCCGCCTAAAACGTGGCGCAATCATTAAGCATGACGCAAGCCGGGTATTGCGCGGCGTGGGCGCTTGGCAAACTTCATGCAGCTCCCTATCTTAGGGCGACTGAACTGCCGGAGCGTCCGCATCGCCGTGGTCTGGTGACCATCGAAGACAACGGAACCGTTCGTCAAAGGAAGTGCTCGCCTCCGCGTGAGTGACGCGTTACGAGATAGCTGGTCTGCTGTGACTCGGGGAGCGTTCATCTCAGCTCATGACAGATGGTATACAGCTGGCGTTCTGCCACTGAAAAGGGACACCATGAACACCAATTTACGCAATTTCGCGATCTGGGTCGTGATTGTCCTGTCGATCGTAGCATTGGTCAATCTGTTCCAGAGCAATTCGCTGACGACCAGGCGCGCGAATGAGATCAGCTACTCCGACCTGCTCTCCGGCGTCGATACCGGCGCTATCACCGAGGTCGAAATTCGCGGCCACCGTATCAGCGGCCTTTATCGTGACAAGGGAACGACATTCACCTCGGTCGCCCCCGAAGATCCCGGCTTGATCGAGCGCCTCAACCGCAAGGGTGTAAAGATCACCGCGCGGCAATCTGAGGATGAAGCACCGACCATTTTCTCCGTGCTGATGAACTGGTTTCCCATGCTGTTGCTGGTGGGCGTGTGGTTCTTCTTCCTGCGCCAGATGCAGTCCGGCGGCGGGCGCGCGATGGGTTTCGGTAAATCGAAGGCCAAGCTGCTGACCGAGCGGCAGGGACGCGTGACGTTCGAGGACGTGGCCGGCGTCGACGAGGCCAAAGTCGATCTGCAGGAGATCGTCGAGTTTCTGCGCGACCCTGGCAAGTTCCAGCGCCTCGGCGGTCGCATTCCGCGCGGCGCGTTGCTGGTCGGGCCTCCGGGCACCGGCAAGACGTTGATTGCGCGTGCGGTCGCCGGTGAAGCCAACGTGCCGTTCTTCACGATTTCCGGCTCCGATTTCGTCGAGATGTTCGTCGGCGTCGGTGCGTCGCGCGTGCGCGACATGTTCGAACAGGCCAAAAAGAATGCGCCCTGCATCATCTTCATCGACGAAATCGACGCGGTCGGCCGCCATCGCGGTGCAGGCCTCGGCGGCGGCAACGACGAGCGCGAACAGACGCTCAACCAGTTGCTGGTCGAGATGGACGGCTTTGAAGCGAATGAGGGCGTGATCATCATCGCCGCTACCAACCGGCCCGACGTCCTCGATCCCG
>JANXYD010000390.1 GCA_025350265.1 Hyphomicrobiaceae bacterium
CGCCGCTGCCGTCGCGCAATTCACCCGTCACCATCAAGCGGCGGCGCAGAATCGGGAGCCGCTCGTCGTCATCCTCGGGGCGGATCATTTTCACCCCCGGAATTTGCGGCCAGCCACCACGTTCGACGATCGTCTGGTAGCGCGTAATGGCACCCTCCAATGCCTCGATCATCGCGTCCGAGCGATAAGGCACCGAGTTGGGTCGGAGGTCGTTGAGTTGTTCGGGCTTCTTGCGCTCCTCGGCCGCAGGACGGCTGGACGCGTTCTGGCCGAAAATCTGTTCGACCCAGTTAGGCTGCTGCGCGAATGCCGGCGCGGCACTGGCGGTGAGCGCGGCGATCGACAGTCCACGAAAGACGGCCCGACGCGACATCTGACGCTGCGACGAACGCCCGGCCCGATCCTGTGCGTCGTCGAAGGTATCGTCGTCTCGATCGCTCGAAGCCATGCGCTTTATCCTATACGTCACTGTTTTCAGTTCAACGCCATCTACGTCACGGTTTACAGAACAAAGGACAGAACATATCGCCGTTGTGTCGATCGGTCGGAAGCGGCTTTCGAAAGCCAGCGCCTGCAAGACCTCAAGTCACCCTTTGCAATCCCGCAATTTCGAGATCAACCGCGGTTTCGCGTGCGGCCGTTTTGTAGAATCGAACTTCGAGCGTGGCCGTCACGTAATCGCGCTTAAATGTTGAACGAACACGGCATCAATACGGCATTCCCGCCCCGCCCCTCGATCTTTCAGCCAACCCCAGACGAGAACCTAACTATCAAGCCAACCGCAAGTTGAGCGACATATAACTTGCTCGTTGCCCTGTAGCATTCACCGACCGACGGCTCAACCCTCGGCAACGACAGCTTTTCCACACCGCTGCCGAGAAGGCACACTCTTAACGCCGCAATCATCGCTTTTCCGGCGTTACGCGTGATGTGGAGGGCTGGCGTGCGCTTTTGTGTGCACAGTTCCGACGCGACCATTGTGCGCGGTTGATCGGCTCCAATCGATTGGCCAGGGTCACGCATGAACAGAGATTCGCCATCGAGATCGCCGCAGAGTTGGCACGAACACGTCGCACAGCGCGGCCAAGCCGACGCGCGCTTCAGCGCCGGTGGACCGTCCACCCCGAGTTATGCGCCGTTCGTCGAACCGGAATTCAAGGCCAAGCTGCTGCTCGACTGGCAACTGGTCAAGCGCGCTCGCTTCGAAGCCGCAGACCGGTTACAGCGGCGCAACAGCGCCAGCCTGATGACCCTGGCGACGGTCGCGTTGTATGGCGGGCTGATCACAGTATTTGTGCTGATTTTCAAAGACAGCCTGACGCCGCACATCCGCAACATATGCGATTGGATTTCGGCGGTTGCAAACTGGCTGACGCTGACGTTCAGCCTCACCGAGCAGATCAAAGACTACAGCGGGCAGTCCCGCGCGCTTCACGAGTGCGCGCAGAAAGTCAACAATCTCCGAAAGCATCTGCAGGCGTCGCTGATCAGCGATAGCCGGCAACTCATTCCATTCGTGAAGGATTACGAGGCGATCATCAGCGAGTGCGGACCCAATCACGACGAACTTGACTATGAGATCGCGCAAATGGGTGGCAGCCGACCGATTGACGGCATGAGCGCCAAGGAGATGCGGACGCGGCTTGCCCGATTGAAACGCTGGAGCAAGTCCAAGACCTACGCTATTTACGTCGTCATGTGTGCGGCTCCGGCCATCGCCGGCATTCTATCCTGGCTGCTGGTGCCAGTCGCAGTCGTTGGCGCTAACTGACGCCAAGCCAAAGTTTGTCATGACCGTCGATGCCACATCCTCCGTCGCCATCCTGCCCTTTGAGGCGACGAGATATGCACCTCTCTCTCCGCCGCGTCGCCGTCTGTAGCGCCCCGTGGCGGGTAAAAATGCTCTTTTATTCCGCCGGCACGCCAACGTGTTCGCCATGCTTCGGCGCGGCGTCGCTCGTTGAGGCTTTCTTGCCGAAGAACTTGCGCACCACGACGTAGAACACCGGCGTGAAGATTAGGCCAAACATCGTCACCCCGATCATGCCCCAGAACACCGCCGTGCCGAGCGCGATGCGGAATTCGGCACCCGCACCGTGCGCGATGTAAAGTGGGATGACGCCGAGCGTGAACGCCAGCGACGTCATCATGATGGGCCTGAGCCGCATGCGGCACGCCTCCACCGCGGCCGTGACGCTGTCCATGCCCTGCTCTTCCAACTGCTTGGCGAACTCGACGATAAGGATGGCGTTCTTTGCCGCCAGCCCGATCAGCACCACGAATCCGATCTGCGTTAAAATGTTGATGTCGCGCGAATGTAGCCACACGCCGAACGCCGCCGACAACAGGCACATCGGCACGATCAGCATAATCGCCAGCGGCAGCGACCAGCTCTCATATTGCGCGGCCAGCGCCAGGAACACAAACAGCACCGCCAGCGCAAAGATGTAATAGCCGGTGCGGCCGACCTTGGCCTCCTGATAAGATAAATCCGTCCACTCGTAGGTGATGCCGTCAGGCAATTGCTGAGCTGCCAGTTCAGCCATCACTTGCAGCGCTTGGCCCGACGAGATGCCGACCTTGGCGGAACCCTGGATTTCGACGGTCGGGAACAGGTTGTAGCGCGGCACGCGATCGGGGCCGATGTTTTCGACGAAGCGCACGACGGAGCCGAGCGGCACCATGTTGCCGTCTGTATTGCGAACGCGGATGCGATTGACGTTCTCCTGGCTCAGGCGGAAATCGCCTTCGGCCTGGGCGGTGACCCGATAGGTGCGGCCGAACATATTGAAGTCGTTGACATAGGCCGAGCCCATGTAGACGCGCATGGCCTCGAACACGCGATCTACCGGCACCTTCAGCATCTGCGCCTTGTCGCGATCGACATCGACGAAGACCTGCGGCGTGGTGGCGGTGAAAGTGGTGAAGGTGTTCTGGATCAACGGATGCTGGTTCGCAGCGTTGATGAAATTCTGCGCGATGAAGGCGAGTTGCTGCGGCGATTGGCCGAGTTTATCCTGCAGCCGCAGCGAGAACCCCGCCGTGCCGCCGAGGCCGCGCACCGGCGGCGGCACGAACACCAGCGTGACAGCGTCCTGGATCACGGAGAGGCGTTGGCGCAGCAATTGGGCGACCGCGCGCACGTCGAGATGGTCGCGCTGACGTTCTTCGAAGCCCTTTAGCACCACGAAGAACGATCCGTAATACGAGGCACTGGTGAATGTCGCGCCGTTGCGGCCTGTGAACGCGTTGGTGTATTTGACACCCGGCGTGGCGAGAATGATGTCGTTGGCCTTCTGCACGACCTCGTCGGTACGCCCCAGCGCCGAGCCGGGCGGTAACTGCACCGACACGATGGCGATGCCGCGATCGATATCGGGAATGAAGCCGGTGGGGATCGCTGGGATGAAATAAAACGCGAATACGATAAGCGCCGCGTACACGCCCAGTACCAGTGGCCACGCGTGCACCAGTTTGCGGACCAGGCTCGCGTAGCCATCGGCGAACTTGTCGAACGCCCAGTTGAAGCCTTTGAAGAATAACCGCACCGGTGCACTCACTGCCGACATGAACGTCGCCTTGGGATGATGCTCGTGCGGGCGCAGCAGCATGGCGGCCAAAGCCGGCGACAAGGTCAGTGAAATGAACGCCGAGATGAGCGTGGCGCTGGCGACGGTGATGGCGAACTGGCGGTAGAATTGCCCGGTAATGCCGGGCGTGAAGGCTGTGGGTATAAACACCGCCGACAACACCAGCGCGATGGCGATCAGGGCTGCGCCCACTTCGTCCATCGACGCTTTGGCTGCGGCCAGCGGGCTCATGCCTTCCTTGAGCTTGGTCTCGACGTTTTCGACCACGACGATGGCGTCGTCGACGACGATGCCGACAGCCAGCACGAGCCCGAACAGCGTCAGCATGTTGAGCGAGAAGCCCGCCATCTGCATCACGGCGAACGTGCCGATCAGCGAGATCGGGATCGCCGCCACGGGAATGATCGTCGCCCGCCATGTCTGCAGGAACAGCAGTACCACCAGCACCACCAACGTCACCGCTTCGATAATGGAACTGTACAGCTCCTTGATCGAGACTTCGATGAATTCGGTGGGGTTGTAAGTGATGCGATACTCGAGGCCCTTGGGGAAATCCTTGGCCATGTCGGCGATGGCGGCCTTGACGGCGTTGGTGGCGTTGAGCGCGTTGGAGCCCGTTTGCTGCGAAACGACCAGCACGACGGCGGGGTTTTTGTCGGCATAACCGTAGGTCGTGTAACTCAGCGCGCCCAATTCGGCGCGACCTATATCCTGCAAGCGCACGACACGTCCATCGGGGGAAATCTTGACGATAATGTCATTGAACTCTTCGGCGGTGCGCAGCCGTCCCTTCAATTGCAGCGGCACCTGGAACGCCGTCTTGCCGTCGATCGGCGGTTCGCCGATGGTGCCGCCGGCCACTTGGACGTTCTGGTTGCGCAGCGCGATCAGCACCTCTTCCGCCGTCAGGTTGCGCAGCGCGATACGTTCCGGATCGAGCCAGATGCGCATCGAGTATTCGCGCGCACCATACATCGCCACGTCGCCGACGCCATCGATCCGCATCAGCCGGTCGCGCACGTTGAGCAGGCCGTAATTGGAAATATACACTTGGTCCAAGCTGGCGTCCGGCGACAGCAGATGGATGTTCAGCAACTGGTCGGGCGAGCGCTTGCGCACCAGCAGTCCGCTGCGGCGCACTTCGTCGGGTAGGCGGCGCTCAGCCGTTGAGACGCGATTTTGCACCAGCACCTGGGCGCGGTCGATGTCGGTGCCTAAATCGAAGGTGACCGTGATGGACACGTTACCGTCGTTGGTTGACTGCGAGTACATGTAGATCATGTTCTCGACGCCGTTGATCTCCTGCTCGATCGGCGCGGACACCGTGTCGGCCACCGTCTGCGCGGACGCGCCGGGATAGCTGGTTGACACGATGATGGTCGGCGGAATGATCTCGGGCAGCTGATTGACGGGCAGGCCGAAATACGAAATGCCGCCGACGATGGTGATGAACAGCGAAATGACGATGGCGAAGATCGGTCGCACGATGAAGAAGTGACTGAAGCTCATGGCATCATGATCCAACGGGTTCGCGGGTCAAACATCGCGCGGTCTTCAGCGGCCTGATCGGTCGTCGCGACAGATACGGCCATCACGCCCGGTTCGCCGGTCGATGGCCTGGACACCTTATTTCGTCTGGGCAGCAGGCACCACCGGCGCGGATGCGGCCGGCATCGGTGGGGGCGTCGGAAACCGCGCGTTGTCACCCACCGGCACGGACAGCCCGCCTGAGGAAACCTGCTTGGGCTCGAGTTTGATCGGTTCGTCCCTGGCGGCAACTTTCAGGCCCACACGCGCGCGCTGTTGCCCCCTGACGATGATCACGTCGTCGGCGCCGACGCCCTGTTTGATGACGCGTAAACCGTCGGCCAATGGCCCGAGAACGACCGTCTTGCGCCCGACGGTGCCGTCCTCGGCGACGGTCAGCACGAAGCGCGTGGTCTGGTCGGTGCCGATGGCGTCGTCAGGCAGCATCACCGCGTCGTAGGCGTCCGAACCTTGCACGCGAATGCGGGCGAACATGCCTGCTGAAAAGAGGCCGGTCTTATTTTCCACGATGGCGCGCGCGCGCATGGTGCCGGTGGCGAGATCGAGGCGATTGTCGACGAAATCGATGACGCCGCGTGACGGGAAGCCTTTTTCATCCGGCAATGCCAGTTCGACCCTCGCCCCCAGGCGCGCGACGCCAGCCTCTTTCCCCTGTTCGGCGAGGCGGCGATATTTGATCCAGTTGTTTTCGTTGACGTCGAAATAGAGGTGGATCGGATCTTCTGTGACGACCGTGGTGAGCAGCGTGGCGTTGGAAACAGCGCCTGCCGAAATCCACGAACCGACCGGCACGCTGCTGCGCGAAATTCTGCCGGAGAACGGTGCCGTGATGATTGCAGAGATAACGTCCAATTCGGCGGTCTTGAACTTGGCCTCGGCGGTTTTGACCGCCGACTGGGCTTCGCGGAGTGCGTTGGCGCGATCGTCAAAGGTTTTTTCCGACATCACTTTGCGATCGACCAGCGGCTTGCCGCGCTCAACATCCAGCGTCACGCTGTTGACCTTGGTCATGGCCTGCTCGAGTTCGGCACGGGCTTGATCGAGGGCACGATCGAAGGGGCGGCTATCGAGGGTGTAGAGCTTGTCGCCCTTCTTGACCTGCTGCCCGTCCTTGAAATGGATTTCGACCAGGAAGCCCGACACGCGCGTGCGGATCTCAACGGACTCGGTCGCGTCGAAGCGTCCGGTATATTCATCCCACTCGATGACCGGGCGGATCAAGGGTTTTGCGACACTTACGGCGGGAACCGCCGCCGCACCGCCGGCTTTCGACGGTGCCGCCTGCGAGGCGGGCTTCAGCGAGCCGGAGCTGTCCGCCTTCAACTGCCCCATGATCCGCTGTGCTTCGCCCGATAGACCGGGCACTTTGTTGCTGGCCAGGCTCAACGCCTTGTCAGGTCCACCCGACCACCACACCAGAACGACAATACCGACAGCTGCCACACCGGCGGCTTTGAAAACCTTTGACATGATGTTTTCCGTACCCGTCGAACGCAAGCCGGCAGCCAAGCCGCCTCGATCAACCCGTTTCATCCCACAGCGCGCGGTACAGGTCTAGTGGTATGCCAACCCGCGCCTGCCACAATATTCAGCATGGCTAGGAGTGCCCCGAGACGGAATGAGCGATGCACGCGATCACGATTACGTGACAGTCCTCGCCGTCGAGGTTTCATCGCTGATGAGCTTGCGAAGGATCGACCTGGAAAACGTTGTGTAGGTGGCCACGACCCTTACATCACCTGAAGGTTCCACAACCAGAACCGCTCCGTATATCATACGCCGGCAACCTGAGGCCGATGCTGGATAGGTCCGATCTGGTTGCCCCAATCGTCCGCCAACAGTTGCGCACTCTTTCTGCGTCCCCAGGAAAATCCCTGCCGAAAAAGCCGTGATGATTGACGACATCGTAATAACCAACAAGCGGACTCGCCATCACAAATAGAATGGCCGAATCGACGCAGCAACGCCGCAGCGGAAATGCGATGCGACAGGCTTCGCGGTCATCGGTCTGCTGCTGTTTCATGGCACGCCATGCCGTTGGAAGTCGGTCCTGTTACCAACTATCCGCTTACAGCTTCAACAATAAAACGAATACGTCACAGTCGTCGCTACATAAGTCGACGCAGGGCGTCACGATCGCAGACCCAATTCAACGCATCCGCACCGCCCCATAACCGTAGGCCGCCGAGGCGAACGGGCTGTTGGAAGCGCGCCCGGCACCGGTCCACGGCGCGGCGGCTGCGGTCCGATAAGGCAGGCTTGCATACCGTGGCGCTGATCGGAGGTCATGACGGGCAACCGGCATGGTCTCGAAGTGCGGCAGGCCATAAACGGTGATGCGGGTGTGCACCAGTCCATGCCGCTGCACGAGCTTGTAGAACATTTCGGCGTTGGCCGGCGCCAGCCGCACACAGCCATGCGACGCCGCGCGGCCCAGCACGCCGATCGCCTGGGTCGCGTGAATGGCCGCACCGCCCCTGAAGAACACGGCATGGGGCATCGGGGCCATGTCATAGGTCCGGGAAAACCACATCTTGGCCACCCACTCGGGCTGGAAGGTGCCGCGCGGCGTCGCATGGTCGGCGACGCCCGTCGACACTTTCCAGCTGGCGATCGTCCTGCCGCTTTCGATCAAGGTCAGCGTCTGCTTCGACTGATCGACCCTGGCCTGCAGCGTGATCGCCGGCTTCGGCGGCGGCAGCGCTGCGACTGTCGTCTGGGTTGCATCGGTCAGCGGTGCGGCAGGCGCTTGCGGTGCCTTAAGCACAGCCAACGCTTCGCTGACACCGGCCGCCGGAACGTCTGCCGTATGCGGCTCGGCCTTGACGGCTTGAGGCAGGCTTGCGGCCGTCAGGGCCATCAGGATCGGCGCCGTCAGACTAAATGTGCGTATCGCCGCCATCGGTGGCT
>JANXYD010000422.1 GCA_025350265.1 Hyphomicrobiaceae bacterium
GAGGATGCGGTTGACCTCTTCCACCGTGAAGCTGCCGGAGATTTCACCCGAGCCGCCCAAAATCGCCGAGCGGAAGACGGGAGCCGAGATCACCTTGCCGTCGAGCACGATAGCGAAGCGGCGGCCGATATTCTCGCTCGAAATCTTGCCGAACGTGCGCGCGCCCGACTGATTGAAGCTGAAGGCGATGACCGGTTGATTGGTCTGACTGTCGAACGCGGGGCTGGCGCTTTTCAGCTGCTCGCCGGTCAGAACGGGGCGCGTTTCGATCAGCTCTTCCGATGGACCGCGATCAAGTGCTGGAAAAATGGAGTAGCCCGTCGGCACCCTGGTCTGCTTGGCGTCCTCGGCCGAAACCGTTGGGTGGACGAGGTGGAATGTCATTTTCGCCGCTTGCCGCAGCGTGTTCTTGATGGCTTCGAGGTCTTTTTCCGTCTCGACTCCCGGCTGCTGCACCAGGATACGGTCGCGGCCCTGGCGCTGCACGGCAACTTCTTTGGTGCCATCCGGATCGAGCCGTTTGCGGATCACTTCGATCGCCGCGCCGATGGCCTGCGAGGCACGGTCGTTTAGTGCCGCCTCGGTTGGCGTCAGCGTGACCAGATCTGGCCCCGCCTGCTTGATTTCGAGTTCGCGGCCACCGCCACCGGCGAGCACGTTGCCCGACGATTGCGCCATGGGCTGCAGCGCTTTCAAGCCGGCTTCGACATCGCCCGCATTGGGGAAGCGAACGTTGACCGCGCCGTTCTGCACGCCCGGCGGTGTGAACACGATCTTGGCTTCGCGAAGCCGTTTGCGCACATCGTCCTGCAGGTTGACGAGCCAATCCTTGCGCAATTCGTCGAGATCCATGGTCGACAACAGATGCGCGCCGCCGCGCAGATCGAGGCCGAGCCCGAATTTATGCTTGGCGATTGCCGGCAGCGCGTCGAAGCGCTCCTTGCTCAAGAAATTCGGAATGCAAAGCAACACGCCCAAAAAGCAGACGAGCAGCGTGGCAATGGTTTTCCACCGCGTGAATTGAAGCATTGGAGACTCTGTTACGGAAGGTCACGCGCTGCGAACGACTATTGATCGCCTCAATGCGGATCCAGTTATTTTCTGCCGAGGAAACGCTCGATCAGGCCCTGCTCTGGCTTTTTGAATGAGGCCGGCTTCTCCACGTCAGACACATCGACGACGTCGGCATCCGGCACGGGATTGTCGGCTTGAGACCCGCTTGTCTGGTTGCGCTGTGGCATGTTGCTCGACTTCGGTCGGTTCGGAGCATTGTCCCGCACCGGCTCGCCGCGCACGCGCACCTCTGAAACGCTGGAGCGCACCACCTGAATGACGGTGCCCTTGGCGATTTCGACGTCGATCAGCGGATCGTCATCGCGCACCCGATTGACCTTGCCGATTATGCCACCGGCCAGCACCACGCCGTCGCCCCGACGGATCTTGCTGACCATATCGGAGTGCTGCCTAGCCTTTTGCTGCTGCGGCCGGATCAGCAGGAAATAGAAGATCGGCAACATCAACAACAGGGGCGCAATGCCGCCCAGCGCATCTTGCAAGCCGCCACCGGCAGCTTGGGCATAAGCGGGCGTAATGAAGAACATCGCGGCGAAATCCTGGAGATGGCTGCAACTGGCAAAAGAACACGCGTACGCCTGCCGTGACCGGCAACCGCTATTGGGCCGAGACATAGGCACACTGCGAGCATCGGGCAAGTGCGTAATCGCGGGCGGAGGCAAAAAGGGGGCCACAACCTGCTTCAACAGCGAAAGCGATAAGCGGGCTAAGGCCCGAAACCAGCTTATTTTTTGGCCGCCTCTGCTATAAGCGGACGCCGCACCAATCGCGCAATGAGGTCTGTGATGCCTGCCGCCGAGGGACTTGGACTTCTGACGCTGCTGCCTTTTCTGAGGCGGTTCGCACGCGCAGTGACCGGTAGCCAAGTCGCCGGTGATGCTTACGTCGAGGCGGCGCTGGCGACACTGGTGGCTGGCAAATCGGCGAATGTACCGGCGCGCATTGCACTTTACCGCTCGGTTTTGGCCCAGGCAAATGCCCAGCCGACCGAGCAGGTGGCAGACTTTACCCCCATCGGACGCCAAGCCTATCTGCTCTGCGCGATGGAGCAATTCACGGTGCAGGACGCCGCTCTGGTCCTTCAAATGACCGAGGACGATGTGAACAGCCTGCTCGAGGATTCAAGCGCGGACATCTCAAATCAAATCACGACCGACGTGGTCATCATCGAAGACGAACCGTTGATCGTTATGGAATTGGATTTTCTTTTACAAGAGATGGGGCATCGCGTCGTCAGAGTAGCGCGCACGGAGCGCGAAGCTGTGGACGCGGTTCTGCAAACGCGGCCGGGTCTCGTCCTATCAGACATCCAACTTGCCGACGGCAGTTCCGGTCTTGACGCGATAAATCAGATTCTGCGCGACTTTTCCGTTCCGGTCATTTTCATTACAGCTTATCCCGAGCGGCTGCTCACCGGAACGAAGCCCGAGCCGACTTTTCTGATCTCCAAACCCTACGATCGCAATGCAGTAAAGGCAGTGATCAGCCAAGCATTGTTCTTCGAAAGGGGCTAGATCAGCGTCGAACTTACCGCAGCAACGCTAACTCCATGAAAACGCTCAATGGGTCCGCTGAATAATTGCCGAATGGGCCGCATTCGACGAACCCCGCCCGACGATATAATGAAATGGCCTCGGGCTGATTGATCCCGGTTTCGAGTTGCAGCAGCGTCACACCAGCGGCGTCGGCAGCGTCGACGAGGTTAGCCAGCAGCATCCCCCCGACGCCCCCGCCGCGACAGTTTGGATCGACCCACATCCGCTTGATCTCGGCGCTGCCGCCTTCGCCGCGCACTAGCGCGCCGCAACCGACGGCCATGCCCTGCCGCCGCGCTACCACAAAATGCACGTCCGGCCGCAGCAATGCTGCCACATCGACGAAGTGATTGCTTTCGGCCGGATACAGCGCCGCCATATAGGCTTCGGAGGCGGCGAAGAATGCGCCAACTTCGGGTTGATCGGGGGATTCCGTGGCTAAGGTAATTTCCATTTGGTCCCCTGTTAACCACACGCCAGCACTCGCTTCGCGAACAGGGCTGCCGCCTTATCACCCGCATGACGGGTGCCCCCTCATACTCCCCTCTTTTCTGAAATCAGAAGGCGGGCGGTCCGGAGGGTGTCCCTCCGGCCAGAGAACGAGGGCTGGCCCTCGTTTCGCGCGAGAGCGCGAATTGCCGGGATCACCGCATTATGATCTAACATTGGCAAACACAGGGAACCGCCACCCATGAAAACCGCCGACCTCGTCGCCATCGACGTCCACACGCATGCCGAAGTATCGTGCCGCCAGCCGCACGACGTCGCCTGGCAACCGTATGACGACGCGGCGAGCAAGTATTTCAAGGTCGGCAAGCGCCCGACGATCGACGAAACGGTGGCCTACTACCGTGAGCGCAAGATCGGCCTGATCATGTTCACGGTGGACAGCGAATTCCAGATCGGAGCCAAGCGCATTCCCAATCAGGAAGTTGCCGACGCAGCCTTGGCCAACTCCGACATGATGATGGCGTTCGCGTCAATCGATCCGCACAAGGGCCGCATGGGCGTACGCGAGGCGCGCGACCTGATCACGGCGGGCGTGATCAAGGGCTTCAAATTCCACCCGACGGTGCAGGGTTTTTTCCCCAACGACCGCATGGCGTATCAGCTCTATGAGGTGATCGCTGAACACAAGCTGCCGGCGATTTTCCATTCCGGCCATTCCGGCATCGGCACAAATATGCCCGGCGGTGGCGGGCTCAGGCTGAAATATTCAAACCCTATCCACATCGACGACGTGGCGGTCGATTTTCCCGACATGAAGATCATCATCGCGCATCCGTCGTGGCCGTGGCAGTCGGAGGCGCTGTCGGTATGCCTGCACAAGCCCAACGTGTTCATCGACCTGAGCGGCTGGAGCCCGAAGTATTTCCCCGAGGAACTGGTGCGCTACGCCAACGGGCAGCTCAAGCACAAGATGCTGTTCGGCTCCGATTTCCCGCTTATTGCGCCGGACCGCTGGATCAAGGACTTCAAAGAAGCCGGCTTCAAACCCGAAGTGCATGATTTGATACTGAAGCAGAACGCGATCCGGGCGTTGGGGCTGGAGGGGTGAGCGGACGCTTTTATTTGGCGGTTTGAACCTACCGGTTGCCTTGCTTTTGTGGCCGCCTTTGCGGCCATGACGGCAAGGTTGATTTTGGTCGCGCCCGTCGAGCACCATTGCAAAACGAATTTCAAAAGGGCTGATCCTTTTGTGGGAGCGCGAGGACAACGCCCTCGTCCTGGCTTCATGATGAATTCCCGATCTAGTTGCATTGCAACCCTAAGATGCGCATTGTTTCGGCACTCCTTGTTGGAGACGCTGCCACCGCGAGGCCTCGCGGGCGCGGCGTCTGAGACAGGGGCGCGGATGGAAACCATCTGAAGAATGGTGCCGGTCGATGACACGGTAACCGGCTAAAGAGCCTGAAAGCGGCGACGACCGAGGCGGGTGAAAGCCCCGACGACCGGGGCCGGTGAAAACCCGGACAAGTCAGGGTGGTGAAAACCCCGCCCGATGGCGCCATCCGCGCTCCGCTCTCAGACGCTGCTGCGTCGCGGCGATTTTGGTGCCGCCGCGCGGCGTTAACCAGTTAACCATGCTTGGACGTCTGCCTGTTCCGTTCTGCCTGCGAGTTGGGCAGTCTCAGGCCCGGCGTCTGCCGTCAGGGCTCCTGCACCTCGGCGTCGGGGTACATATCGGTGGTGGCGTAGTACGGCTTGATGTCGAGCAACGGCGTGCCGTCGAACCAATCGAGTGCCTCGACCGTGATCAAGCCGGCGGCCAACCCGAGCGACGATCGACGGACGATAGACATGCCGATCGGATTGGGCCGGGCGGGTGTGCGCAGCGAAAAACAACCCTGCTCGATCGGCATGTGGGTGGGCCGCTGCATCAGCGCCGCACGGTCGACGTCGTTAAACCAGCCGAACAGAATGATATGCGTCGCGCGCTCGAGACCAAGCAAGCCTTGCCGCCACGGCAGGTCGATCATAACGGTGGCCGGGCGCTTCGCTTCGCGGGCCGCTGCCATGTTACGCGGGCAATTGCCACGCCCCCATGGCGTGCGGACATGGCCGATCGGCGTCAGGTTGAAGCCGTGAGAAATTTTGTTTGCTGCTATGGACATCGGAATGAAACGGCTCCCTCATTTGGCTTGGCCAATCGCTTGTCGAGTTTTAAGGGCGGGCGCTGCGGACCCGCCAACGTGTCTTGTTGGATGTATCGACAATCTCGCATGTACCGCTCGCTAGGGTCGTTCCGGTTCTGGTGGAATCGCGGAACGACCCCAGCTCATTCTTTTGCCGTGCTTCTGATCGGAAAACCGCTTCACACTGTATCCGGAAGCACTCTGGTTGGAAGAGCGGATGCCACTTTGCCTCGCTTGAGGTGACATAATGGCCCTCGCATCGTCGAATGGCGTCCGCATCTACTTCGAAAGCGCGGGCGTCGGCAGGTAGACGCTGGCCGAGCCGGGGCCGGTAATACAAAATTAATCTCGTTTGAGGATAGTGGACGCCTGTTTCAATTGCGTAAGGGCTTTTGTCATGTCCGTAGTCAGATCACAGCACGCGGCTCAATCGCACGCAGGTCCGTTGCAACCAGCGGACCGTCGCGAATTCGGCCGGCGTCGCGGCGTCTGGCACGCCTGGATCACCCCTTCCAGCTTGCAGCGGTTGGCGTGCTGCGTGCGTAACGTTTCTGAAGGCGGCGCACTTCTGGAGCTCGCAGTGCCGGACTGGTTGCCGGTTCGCTTCGACCTGCTTGTCGATGGCGTAGATATCCGGCTTGAATGCGACTTGCGTCATCGTGGCAGACACGGCGTCGGCGTGACGTTCTGCGATCCCACGCAGGCGCAACAGCTGATGGAATACTGCAATCTGCAGGTCGGCGCCGCGTCGCGACAGCAACCGGCAACGACCGGCGGAATGGCGCCGCCTCGCCTCACCTCACACCTGATCCGCAGCATCTTGAAGCGGCCCGAGTAGGGTCGTTGCGCGATAAGACAACGCGCGTCTTGACGCTCGCTTTCGGTGCGTCAGCGCGCTATCCTCCGTCGGCATGGCCCTTTTAAAAATCATCGCCCTTGAACCGCCCGACGTGACGATCGTGTCGGCGCATCTGCAGGACGCCGTCGTCAAGGTCGGCGACATGGCCTACAGTGCGTTCGATCGCCGGTTCGTGATGGTGTGCAACCGGTTCGACCGGCAAGCGGCGGTGTCCACAGTCGACAACGGCGAGCGCCGCCGCGCAGCTCTCCGCATCGAGCGCGTGACGCATGTCCAGGTCAAAGGTTTTCGGGCCGCCGACCGGGCAATGGTGCTATCTGTCCTCGCCCTGACGTTCACGCCCGATGCCGACCCGCAGCGCGCGCCTGCCGGCGTCGTCACGGTGGTCTGTGCGGGCGATGCGACGCTGCGATTGGAGGCGGAGTGCGTGGAACTGGTGCTCGAAGACCTCGGCCCTGCCTGGCAAGCAGCCGCCGTACCACACCATTCTGGCGACTAACGCTTTGCACGCACGACTGCCAGGGTCGTTTCAGTTTTAGCGGAATCGTGGACCGACCCTGGCTCTTTTTTGTCGTGCTTCTTGACGGAAAGCCGCTTCACACTTTATCCGGAAGCACTTTAAGTGACACACGGCGAGCCAGCGGTTACAACAAGCCTGCGGATTAGCTCGCACGCCGCCCTCGCTCGCACGGACCCTTATGGCTGTTGATCTCGATACCCGATCTGCTGATTTCGAGACGCGGTTTGCCCGCTTCCTCGGCGGCAAACGCGAAGCTTCCGAAGATGTCGACAGTGCGGTGCGGGCCATCATTGCCGAAGTACGCGCGGGCGGCGATGCGGCGCTGTGCGAGCTGACGGCGAGATTCGACGGTTTTGACGTGGCCGCCCACGGCCTGCGCGTGCCGTCGGAAGAGATCGCCGCTGCCGCCGCCACCTGTGACGCCGAGGCAGTCGCCGCACTCCAGTTCGCCGCGCAACGCATCCGTGCCCATCACGCACGCCAACGCCCAAGCGACGACCGCTATGTCGATAACACCGGCACTGAACTTGGCAGCCGCTGGACGGCGGTCGAGTCTGTCGGCCTCTACGTGCCCGGCGGCCTCGCCAGCTATCCGAGTTCGGTCTTGATGAACGCAATACCGGCAAAGGTTGCGGGCGTGCCGCGCATCGCCATGGTGGTGCCGTGTGCCAAAGGCGCGCTCAATCCGCTGGTGCTGGCCGCCGCACACATCGCCGGTATCGACGAAATCTATCGGGTGGGGGGTGCGCAGGCGATCGCCGCCCTGGCTTTCGGCACGGAAACGATTGCGCCGGTCGCCAAGATCGTGGGGCCGGGCAACGCGTACGTCGCGACCGCCAAACGGCACGTGTACGGGACCGTCGGCATCGACAGCATCGCCGGACCTTCGGAAGTGTTGATCATCGCGGATGCCGACAATAACCCCGACTGGATCGCAGCCGACCTGCTGGCGCAGGCCGAACACGATGCGAGCGCGCAATCGATCCTGATCACCGACGACGCGGCATTCGCTGCAGCCGTCAAACGAGCGGTGACTGCCCAACTGGCCTCACTGCCGCGTGGCGAAATCGCCTCCGCGAGCTGGAACCAGTTCGGCGCCGTTATTCTAGTGGCCTCTCTCGACGAGGCCGTGGCACTCGCCGACCGAATCGCCGCCGAGCATTTGGAGATCGCCACCGCCGATCCCGATGCGTTGGCCGACCGCATTCGCAACGCCGGCGCAATCTTTCTCGGCAAGCATACGCCGGAAGCGATCGGTGACTATGTGTCAGGCTCCAATCACGTGCTGCCAACCGCCCGGTCTGCGCGTTTTTCGTCCGGTCTTGGCGTCCTAGATTTCATGAAGCGCACATCGCTGCTGCGGCTCGATCCGCAGTCGCTTGCGGCGTTGGCACCGGCCGCCATGACGCTCGCCCGCGCGGAAGGCCTGGAAGCGCATCGGCGCTCCGTTGCGATCCGGCTTGGCAAAACAACGGGAGAGAAAACGTGAGCGATCCGAGCCGAGCCGACGATACGGTTGCCCACCCAGGCTCGCGCCATCGGCTGGCTGCGCTGACGCTCGATCCAGGGTCCATCAAGCCCGGCAATGCCAACATCGAACACGAGCGCGAGGTTGCCATCTACGACATTCTCGAAGCCAATCACTTCGAATTGGTTGGGCGGGACGATGGCCCTTACAGCCTTGCGATCGGAGTCGTGGACGACAAGCTGGTATTCACGACAATACCTCTGCCGCAAGAGGGTGCTGCGGGTGGCGATGTGGAACCGGCCGTGATCGGTATTGCCATGTTGCCGCTGCGGCGCGTGGTGAAGGATTATTTTCTCGTTTGCGAAACCTACTTCGACGCCATCCGCACCGCGCCGCCGTCGCGTATCCAACAGATCGATGTCGGCCGTCGTGCGCTGCACGACGAGGGCGCAACGGCGCTTTCCGAGCGGCTCGGGGGCCGGATCACACTTGATGCTACCACCGCGCGCCGGCTCTTCACCCTCATCTGTGCCCTGCACTGGCGGGGATAGGGTCACATTCAAGTTAGCGCCGAGGGGCCACGACGCGGATTCTCGACATCATGCCTCCGTCCTCATGCTCGAGGATGTGGCAGTGATAGACGAAGTCGCCGATCTGGCGGAACGGAATGCGGAGCACCACCTTAGGCGGCAGGCACTTACCGCTGGAGAATGCGGCCGCCGAGCCGTCGCATGCTGAAGCATCCTTGGCCCGCGGCACCGGCAGATTGTCGTGCAAGATACCCGTATTGGCAATCACGGTCGGTAACACCATCCCGTCGGGCGTGGCACTGTCGAGCACCTGGAACCGCGTCTGGTGGATGTGGAAGTTGTGATCCTCGTTGGTGAGGTTGACCAGCTCCCAGATTTCGTCGACTGCGACGCCAGCGGCTTTGAGCGGCACGCAGATGCTCGTTTTGGTCGCATCGAACGCAGAGACCGGTTGCCGCGTCGTCTCAATCTCCTGCCCCTTCGCGTCGACCTCGACGTAGCCGAGGCCGAAGTTATCGGTGCCGGGGGTGGGGTTGCCAAACAGGATGCGCCGCCGATGACCATCGGCGAGCGGTACGCACGCCGGATCCTCGCTACGGCCATACTTTAGATCGGGATCCATGGCAATCGTGGGTGCCTGGGTCAACGTGCCGTTGAGGACTGTGCGGTTAATCCGAGCGGGCTTCCATGCCTGAGCTGCGGGCACTTCCACAGGCACCGGCCAACCTTCGACTTGCAGGCGCGCCGGCCGGCGTAGCGCTCCTGTATCGGCCATGGCCGCATCCGCCGCGCCACCAATGCGGATGACGCCAGCGAGATCGGCCGCGCGCGCGGCGAGAGCAACCTTTGCCAACGTGATCGCCGGCCAGTCGTCGCCGTTGCCGGGATCACCCGTCAGATACTCACGCGTCACCAGTTTCGCGGCTGTCTCGACAGATTTGCCAGCAGCGCTCAGCACCCGCACTTCGACGCGCGCGCTCGGCATCATGCGCAGCGACGTGGCGCATACCATGCCGGCATCAGCCGACTGGTCTGGACACGGAATGAGCGTCGCCTTGCCTTTCATGGCCATCTGCATTTGCTTGATCATCTCGGACTTGCCGGCCGTGCCGGCGTCCACCGAGACTCCGTCGACCGCCAACAATTGCAATGGCAGCGCAGTACCGGCGGGATCCATCAAGGCCAGTTCGTAGGACCGGCTGGCCGAGGCGTTCAGCATGCGCCATACGTTGCCGTAAGCACCAACCCTGATCGTCGGCAGGATCTGGCCATTGACCGTGTGCAGCCAACGACCGCCGGTATGATCGGCCTTGTCGTTTTTCTGACCGGGACACATGCCGGCCCACTCGGCAGCGCCGGTCGCCGGTGCGCCCGCGCAGAACGCCGGATCCTGCTGGTTGAGCAGCACGCCGCTGGCTTCTATCTGGGTGTCCTTGAGCACCAGTTCATGGATTCCGCCGCGATCGATGACGCGCCGGCAATCGGCATCCCGGCAGATATCGTGGGTGCGGCCGACCGTAATCAAACCCGCCATGCCGGAGGTGACTTGGTTGAGCGAAAGTCCGTGCAAATGCGGGTGAAACCAGAACAGGCCGGCGGGATGCTGGTCACCGATGTGGATGCGATATTCCGCAGCACCGTCGATGCGATCCATATCGGGATGCGTGTGGTGACCGGCGTGGGCTGCGTGCACAGCTGAATCAACAGGGACGGGCAACGCGCCCGCCGTCGCTACAGGCATAATCGTTGGATTGGCGGGTTGGCGAATTTCGAGGAAGACATAGTCGCCGTAGGTGTCCCAATCACCCTCGGCGCGATGCGGTTCGACCAGCATGCCGTGCGTGTGCAGATTGGTTGGGTTGCCGGCCAGTTCCGGATTGTCGACGACGTGCTTGGCGTTCGGCACTGGTGGAAGCTTGTTGACGAGGCGAATACGCAGATTATCGCCGCGCTGCAGTTGCAGCCTGACACCACCGGGAGGGCTCTCGCCAGTACCAGAGGGACACGCGTTGGGCGCGCGGCCCGTGGGGCGCCGACAGATTTCATAGGTCCAGGCTTTATAGGTTTTTCCGTCGCCGGCGTCGACGCCGCTTCGTTCCGCGGCGATCATCAGCAAGCTCAACTCACCGTTCCGCGACGCAAATACCGGCGGATCGATGAGATCAGCGGCGAGCGCCAGCTGCGAACGGCTGCTCACAAAGACAGCCACGACAAGCACGCAAAGGTTCGCAATGGAATGTAAAATCTTGCCAGGCATGTCACTATACCCCCAAAACAATGACCTTTTGGAGAGCGGCTGAAGCCCTCCCGCGCCAGCAAAGAACGCAAATTTCTGCGATTATGTTCCACGTGGTGCGCGGCAAACACCGAGATTAAGACTGCTCACGTCCCCAAGTAAAGTTGTCTGATAATATCGTTGTTGTTGAGATCGGCGGCACTGGCACCTTCGTAGGCGATGTGACCGTGAACGATGACATAACCACGATCGGCGATGCGAATAGCCTGATGGAAATTCTGTTCCGCCATCAGCACCGTGAGCTTGAACTGGTCCTTCAACTCTTTGATCGCATCAATCGTGCGGCTGACTAGGATCGGCGCGAGGCCGACGCTCGGCTCATCGACCAGCAGGATGCGTGGCGACAGCATCAAGGCTCGGCCCAGCGCCAGCATCTGCTGTTCGCCGCCGCTCATGCTGCCGGCCAACTGCTGACGCCGCTCGGCGAGCCGGGTAAACGTCGTGTAGCAGAAGTCGAGATTGGTCTTGATCGATGCGCGCGCCTTCGGCCGGAATGCGCCGAGCACCAAATTTTCCTCGACCGTCAACTTCGGGAACAAGCGCCGGCCTTCCGGCACCAGGGCAATCCCGAGGTCGACGATGGCCTCCGTAGTTTTGCCGATCAGATCGTGTTCGACGCCGTCGATGGTGGCCGTGATGCGCCCGCGGCTCGGCTTCACGAGGCCGAGAATGCACTTCATGACCGTGCTTTTGCCGTTGCCGTTGGTGCCGAGGAGCGCCACCGTCTCGCCGGTGTCGACACGCAGCGAAACGTCCTGCAGCGCGCGCACCGACCCATAGCCGGCATCGATGCCGTCGATCACGAGGCTGTTGACGCCGCCATCCCCGACGGTTGCGTTACTGGCCAAGATACGCCCTCACCACGTCTTCGTTGCGGATGACTTCGGCCGGCGCGCCATCGGCGATCTTATTGCCGCTGACCAGCACTACGAGCCGTTGCGAGAACGCCATCACCGCCTTCATGATGTGCTCGATCAAGATGATGCTAATGCCGTTGGCGTTCAGCGACATCAACAGATTCAAAATGTCGTCGACTTCAGCGTTGGACAATCCGGCCATCGCTTCATCCGCGATCAGCAGCTTCGGATCGGCGGCCATGGCGCGCGCCAGTTCCAACTTGCGCATGTCGACCTGCGTGAGGTCGATAGGGCGGGCATCGGACTTGTCGATCAACCCGACCAGCCGTAACAATTCCTCTGTGCGATCGCGGATCTCAGGCTCGCTGCGCTGGCGGCCGGCGCGATGGGCTGCGGTATACAGAAGCGGAATTCGCATGTTGTCGCGCACCGACATCGAGCCGAACGGGCGCGGCAATTGGAAACTGCGGGCAATGCCGAGGTAGGCGCGCTTGTGCGGTGCGAGGCCATCGAGCACGTGACCGTCGAACTGCACGCGGCCGCTATCGTTGACCAGCGTGCCGCTCATGCAGTTGACGAGGGTGCTCTTGCCAGAGCCGTTGGGGCCGATCAGGCCCAACCGCTCGCCGGCAGCCAGAGTAAGCGACACGTCGTTGAGCGCGGTGAAGCCGCCGAAGCGCTTGCTCAACCCAGAGATCTGCAACAGCTGAGCGCTCATGGCCGCACCCCATCGCCGATGGCTGCCCGTGCGAGCTTGGCCAATCGGCGCTTGCGACTGAGATCACCGATAAAGCCGATGATGCCGTTCGGCGCGACGATGACGAAGAAAATCAGCAGCAATCCGACAATCAGCAAATTCAACACCGACGAGATCGATACGGTCGCCCATTGCTGGAACGATCCGAGCAGCACGGCGCCGATCAATGGACCGAACCAGGATTGCGTCCCGCCGACCATCGGCATGGCAATGGCGTTGACCGCATATTCGAGGCCGAACGCCGACGCCGGCTGCAAATAGCCGATATAGTAAGGGAACGGTGCGCCGGCCATGCCCATCAGCGCGCCGGAAATGGTGGTGGCGATCAGCTTCAGGCGCAGCGTCGGCACACCCGCGGCTTCCGCGGCCACCTCGTCGTCGCGGATGGCCGCGAAACCGAACCCCAACCGCGACCGCTCGATGCCGCGCGCAACCGTGAGGGCGACCACGACGAGCAGCAGCATTATGACGAAGAGGTAGCCGATGAACCCGCCCGGCAGCAGCGGAAACTCATTTGGCCGGATCACGTAGGCACCGCGCGATCCACCGACGAAGTCCCAGTTGACGACGAGGGTTTGCAGCACCACGGACAACGCCAGCGTGGCGATGGAAAAGAACACGCCGCGCAACCGCAAGGTCAAGTAGCCCATACCGAGGCCCACAAGCCCAGCAATCACGCCAGCAAACACGATCAGGCCAACCAGCAGCAGCGGCGGCGGGATGGTGCCAAGCAACTGGCCAACCAGCGTTTTGCTCATGTCGGTGATGACGGTGTAGACTGAAACGGTAGTGTAGGCGCCCATGGCGAAGAAAGCGGCAGAGCCGAAATTCACGTAGCCGCAATAGCCGCCGAGAATGTTCCAGGCCGTGGCCATGACGACGAATTGCAGCACGACGTAGCCGGCGAAATACAGATATTCGTTACCTACCAGCGCCAGCGCGCCGTAAAACAGCGCGGCCACGCACAACGCAAGCACCGCAAAAATGGGCGTGCTTACGCCTGCGATTTTGACGGGTCGTACTGTCGGCTCCGACGTCGCTGCGGCTGTCATGATGTGCTTTGCCCGCTCATACTCGTAATCCCGGTGCGACTGACCTCATCGTCCCAACAAGCCGGTTGGCCTGAACGCCAAAGTCGCGAGCAGAAATCCAAAGCCGACAGCCGGGGCCCAGGACGGACCAAAGAACGTAGTCGTAATGCTTTCGACGATACCGAGAAGGATGGCACCGATCAGCGTGCCCGGAAGACTTCCCATGCCGCCAAGCACGCAGATGGCAAAGATGCGACCGATATATTCGCGTCCCACCGACGGCTCCACTGGCTGGATGACGATCAAAAATGCCCCCGCAAGCGCCGCCGTGGCGATCGACAGTCCGAAGCCGATCCGCTTGATGCGCACGGGATCGATGGCCAGCAATCGCAAGGCGGTCGGGTCTTGACTGACGGCCGCGATAGCGCGCCCGGTGTAGGTGCGCGATAAAAACAGGTGCAACGCCCCGAACAGTACAATCGACAGCACGCACGGCACCAGCATGCGCAGCGGCAGATCGATGAAGCCGAAGCGCAGGGTCGGCCCGATGTACCAAGCTTCCACGTAACGATAATCAACACCGAACACCAGGATCAGCAGAACCTCGGTGACGAACAGCAGCCCGAAGAAAAACGCCAAGCCGCGCAAGCTGTCGCTCCCCTTGCGCTCGAATGACAGATACGAAACCTGATAGATCGCCTGTCCCAGCACGTAGAAAATAGGCAACACCAAAACGCCCGTCACGATTGGATCAAGTCCGAGCTTGGCGTTGACGATGTAGGCGACATAGGAGCCAAGGATAACGAAGGCCGGGTGCGCGATGTTGACCACATCGAGCATGCCGAAAGAAACCGCCACGCCCAACGTGACAGCCGCATAAAATCCGCCGAGCAGGAGGCCGGAGACGATAGCGTTCAGGTAAAGATCTAGCATGCGACCGCGCCCCGGCGGCAGCTTACACGCACAGAGCCGACTTCTCGCTCCGAGACTGCAACCAGCACAGACATTTCTCCCCTGCGGCCGTTCGTCGACCTGCGCGCGTTAGCTCTTTGTTCTGTCGTGCTGCTTGTCGGAAAACCGCTCACACTTTACCCGGAAGCACTCTAGGGCTTGGCGCAAGGTTGCACGAATGCGGGGAGCTTGGCTATTGCCATCCGGCAACACGCGCGCACGCGACTTCAGCGGCTCACCATCGAGCCGCCTGTCAACGTCAGCGACGGTGGAGATACTTGTCGGCGTGGTGATGCAGCGTACCTGACAGGCCGTGCATATAATTGATGACTGCGTGCGACGCGTGCTTGAACGACCCAGCTTCGAGCGAGCGGGCCAGGGCAGTCATCAGCGCGACCCCGCCCATGGTCAGCGCCAGCTCCAGCCACAGAACGCTGCCGGTGTGAACGAGGATGATGTAGCCGATCATGCTCATCAGCGATCCCGCGACAAACACCGGCAGTGAGTTGCGACCAAGCACAGTCAGGATATTGGACGGCGGGATTCTGGCCATCCACCGCCACAGCGGACTGTGAACAAGCAAATACGTCAGCGCCAGAATGTGGAAAAGCCGCGACGCAGGAAGCGCCGACTTCTGCAAGGTATCCATCCACATCGGCAGCACGTCGAACGATATCCGTCCCCCCATGCTGCGCATCATCCAGACGGCGCTGAAAATGACGTAGGCCGCAGCCAACGCACCAGGCACGGGGTGCCACGGAATGGACTTACCCCGAAGCTTCATGATGCCCAACGCTATCCCGATGGCGAAGATGAATTGCCAGGCGAACGGATTGAAAAACCAACCGCTGTCGGCCGGAAAGTTCGGCATGTCGATCGGCAACAGGTGCGCTGCCAGATACATACTGGCCGACACGCCCAGCATCGCCCACACGTCGAAAACCGCGAGCCACAGCAGACCCGGCACGAGCAAAATCAGGAACACATAGAGCGGCAGAATATTGAAGTAGCCGAGTTGGTGACCGCCGGTCAGAATTCCAGTCAGGCCACTTATCGGGTCGGCAAGAACGGGTGCGACGCCGATCAATTCGAGGATCGACGGATTGGCCATGACCCAAGCGGCAAACAGGAACACGCCGACCGCTGCCAGCGTCGACGCGAGGTGGGCAACATACAATACGCCAGCCCGACGCACGGCCTTGAAGGCCACGCCAGTATGATCACCGCGCTGAAATTTAGGGAAAAATGCAAACGCCGCAGCCACCCCGGCGAGCAGCACGAACATCTCGGCCGCGTCGGAAAAGCCAAAATTGCGCGTCGTCCAGTTTTCGAAGCGGTTGCCCGGCATGTGATTGATGAAAATCGAGACGAGCGCAATCCCGCGCAGCCAATCGATTCGATGATCGCGGCTCGTCACCAGCTTGTGGTGCAGTGCAAGGGGATTGCTGTTCTTCACGGTATGTCTCGACATCTCAGGCTCCGCGTCCCTATCGACACCATAGAAACGAACGAACTCGAATTTGGTATACGTCGTTCACAACAAGTTTACGGCTCAAATTTCACAAGCTATTTACCATGTGCGTGCAGGTGCGCGCCATAAATATTGCACGTGCGAAGAAGATTGCAATACGTGGTTGTGCATGTTCGCAAGAACCAACGCAGCGGCTGCCTAAGTTTTACGCACTTCGACGACGTCAGCGAACACGTTGCGCAATCTGCCGCCGAACAGCTTCAACGACAACACGAATAACAATCCGTAAAGAATACGGTAAAAAAGGGTTGCGACCGGCACCGGACCCAAAAATTTGACTGCATTCGAGCCGATGGCGGCCGGACGCACGGACGCGTCCGCGTTCGACGCAATGCCAATAGACGGCGGCGTCGCCAAACCCGATAAGGCAGGCAGCGTCGCTCACTGGAAGCCAGGTCATGCCGCAATCCGCAAGTCGTTATCCCGCCGTGTATGCTGCCTGGAAGGCAGACCCCCAACTTTTCTGGGACGAGGTTGCACGCGACATCGAGTGGTCTCGGCCCTACGATAAGGTCTTCGACGCCTACGCCGGCCAGTATGGCCGCTGGTTCGTCGGCGGCGAGACCAACACCGCATGGAATTGTCTCGACCGCCACGTCCGCGACGGCAACGGCGACAGGTTGGCGCTGATCCACGACAGCCCCGTCACCAACTCCCAGCGCAAGTTTACCTACGCCCAACTGACCGACGAGGTGGCGAGCCTTGCTGCGGTGCTGATCGACCTAGGCATCGCCAAAGGTGACCGCGTCGTCATCTATATGCCGATGGTGCCGGAGGCGCTGATGGCGATGCTGGCGTGCGCGCGCATCGGTGCCGTGCATTCGGTGGTGTTTGGAGGCTTCGCTGCGGCCGAACTCGCCACCCGCCTCGATGATTGCCGACCCGTGGCCATCTTGGCTGCCTCGTGCGGCATCGAGGGCACACGGATTATCGAGTATAAGCCGTTGCTTGATCGCGCAATCGAGTTGGCCGCCCATAAGCCCGGCACGGTGCTGATGCTGCAGAGGCCGCAAGCGCCGGCGTCGATGATCGCCGGCCGCGATCATGACTGGGCCGAGCGCGTCGACGATGCAAAAGCGCGTGGCGCAAAGGCTGCGTGCGTACCGGTGGCTGCGACCGACCCGCTGTATATCCTCTACACCTCCGGTACCACCGGCCAGCCGAAGGGTGTCGTTCGCGACACCGGCGGCCACATGGTGGCGCTGAAGTGGACCATGGCCAATCATTATGGGATCAAACCCGGCGAAGTGTTCTGGGCCGCCTCCGACGTCGGCTGGGTGGTTGGACACAGTTACATCGTTTATGCGCCTTTGCTGGCGGGCGCGACGACGCTGATGTTTGAGGGCAAGCCCGTGGGCACGCCGGACGCGGGCGTTTTCTGGCGCATCATCGCCGAGCACAAGGTCGTGGCGCTATTTACCGCGCCGACCGCTTTCCGCGCCATCAAGAAGGAAGACCCGACGGGTTCGTTCATCGCAAAATACGACCTGGCGAATTTCCGCACGTTGTTTCTGGCAGGCGAGCGCGCCGATCCCGAAACGATCAAGTGGGCGGAAGCCAAGCTGGGCATTCCCGTGATCGACCATTGGTGGCAGACGGAAACCGGCTGGCCGATCTGCGGCAACCCGATGGGGTTGGGCATGTTGCCGGTCAAACATGGCTCGCCTACCGTGCCAATGCCGGGCTACGATCTGCAGGTGCTGGACGAAAAGGGCATCGCGGTCGCTGCCGGGATCGCCGGTACGCTCGCGATCAAGTTGCCGCTACCGCCTGGCGCGTTGCCGACGCTGTGGGGCAACGACGCCCGCTTCCGCAAAAGCTACGTCGAAGATTTTCCGGGTTATTATTCCACCTCGGACGCCGGCTATATCGACGCGGACGGCTATGCCTATGTGATGGCGCGCACCGACGATGTCATCAACGTCGCCGGTCACCGGCTTTCGACGGGGCAGATGGAAGAGGTGATCGCGCAGCACAAGGACGTGGCTGAATGCGCGGTGATCGGCATCGCCGATGATCTCAAAGGCCAGAATGCGGCGGGCATGGTGGTGCTGAACAACGGCGTCAACCGGCCGGACGCCGAAATTGAAGCTGAGATCATCAAATTAGTGCGCGACGTGATCGGCCCGGTCGCAGCGTTCAAGACGGTGATGATTGTCAAGCGACTGCCGAAAACGCGCTCGGGCAAGATTTTGCGCGCGACGGTGCGGCAGATCGCCGATGGCGAAACCTGGAAAATGCCTGCCACGATCGACGATCCCGCCGTGCTCGGAGAATTGACCGACGCGTTGCGCGCCAAGGGTCTGGCGGCTAATGCGAAGGCACCGACGGGGTGAGGCGAGCCTCGCCGGGCTGGTAACATTATTCGAGCCTGACGATCTGCAGAATTTGGTGTTCGTTTTCGAAGCCAGCAGCCTCAAGGGCACGAAACGATGCTGGCATATCCGTGCCGCAGCTGGCCGCGCGATGCATCAAGTCGCGATTGGCATGAAACCTAGCCCTGGACTGCGCGGTTATTGCTGCACTAGCAACGGAGTTCAATCACGGAGTTCCTACATGGCTATGGCGAACCCTACCAGCAATCTCATTTCGAGTGAAAACGTGCACGGCACCGCAGTCTACGGGGCGGGCGACAACAATGTCGGCGATATCGATCACTTGATGATTGAGAAAATGTCCGGGCGCGTGACGTATGCGGTCATGAGCTTTGGTGGCTTTCTCGGCCTCGGCAACAGCCATTATCCGATCCCGTGGAACGCGCTCAAATATGATACCGCGCTTGGCGGATATCGCACTGGCATCACCGAGCAACAGTTGCAGAGCGCCCCTCAATTCAGCCAGGATTCGTGGGGCAACCGGGAATGGGAACAGCGCACGCACGAGCATTATGGCGTGCGCCCGTATTGGGATGCGGCTGTACCGATGATCTGAGGGCGAGGCGACGCTGAGGCGTAAATGAGAACCGGATGACACGGCGACGTGCCATCCGGCTTTTCGCAGATCAGCTTCTGAATACTGCTGCCGTGCTGGGGTCTTCCTCGCCGCCTTCATAGGCGCGTACTTCGTGGCGGCCGACCACCATGTGATGCACTTCATCGGGTCCGTCGGCCAGGCGGAGCGTGCGCTGCTTGGCGTACATGCGCGACAGCGGCGACCACTGCGATACTCCGGTCGCGCCGTGCATCTGGATAGCCTGATCGATGATCTGGCATACTTTTTCAGGGACCAGCGCCTTGACCATGTGCACCCAGATGCGCGCCTCGCGGTTGCCCATCACGTCCATGGCCTTGGCGGCCTTCAGGACCATCAAGCGCATGGATTCGATGTCGATGCGGGCGCGCGAAATAATCTCCATGTTGCCGCCGAGCTTGACCAGCGGCCTGCCGAACGCCTCACGCGAGAGGCCGCGCCGGACCATCAGATCGAGCGCCTTTTCGGCTTGGCCGATCGAGCGCATGCAGTGATGGATGCGGCCGGGACCGAGGCGCAGCTGCGAGATTTCAAAGCCGCGTCCTTCACCAAGCAGCATGTTGTCCTTGGGCACCCGCACACCGTCGAACTTGATGTGCATGTGGCCGTGCGGGGCGTCGTCGTCGCCGAACACGCTCATGGGGCCAACAATCGTGACGCCCTTGGTCTCGACCGGCACCAGGATTTGCGACTGCTGCTTGTTGGGTGCCGCGTTCGGGCTGGTCTTGACCATGGTGATCATGATCTTGCAGCGCGGATCGCCAGCCCCGGAAATGTAAAATTTCTCGCCGTTGATGACCCACTCGTCGCCTTCGAGGACGGCTGCCATCGACACGTTCTTGGCATCCGACGAGGCCATGTGCGGCTCCGTCATCGCAAATGCCGAGCGGATTTCGCCAGCGAGCAGGGGCTTCAGCCACTTCTCCTTTTGCGCGGGCGTGCCAACGCGCTCGATGACTTCCATGTTGCCGGTATCGGGGGCGGAGCAGTTCATGCACTCCGACGCCAGCGAGTTCTTGCCCAACTCAGCGGCGATGTAGGCGTAATCGAGGTTTTTGAGACCTTCGCCTGAATGAGCGTCGGGCAGGAAGAAATTCCACAAGCCCTCTTTCTTGGCTTTGTCCTTGGCGGTCTGCAGCACTTCAAGCTGGCCCGGGGCGTAGCTGAAACGCTCTTTGCGATTTTCGCCGAGTTTGTGGAACTCCTTGGATACCGGCTCGACCGTGTCCTTGATGAACGCCTTGACCTGCTCGTAGAGCGGCATCGCCTTTTCGCTCATGCGGAGATCGTTGAGTTCATCCGTCGGGTTGAAGCCGAACACCGATTTCGGCTGCGCTTTCGTTTGTTTGGAACCGGCTTTGGGTTTGGCGGTGGACATAGCATTTGCTCCTTGGGGTGAGGCTGAGGCGGTCGATAGCTGCTTGAGGGAAGGTTCGGCGCGCACGATGCCATCTGCCATCGCACGCTGCAATGGGCACGGTCATGGCGCATGGCTCGCATCCGTGACATGGGGCGCTGAAGCCGCTTGAAGGCTTGCTCCCGCATAGCCCATAGTCGGCCGCAGCCCAGCTTGGAGACGTAACGTGACGCAGCCAGACCGTTTTTCGCTCACCGGACAGACCGCACTCGTGACGGGGGCGTCGTCGGGGCTCGGATGGCATTTCGCGACCGTGTTGGCGGCAGCGGGGGCGCAGGTGGTGGTGGCTGCGCGGCGTACCGATCGCCTGGAATTGCTGGCCAAAGAGATTACGAAAGCGGGCGGGCGCGCAGTCGCGGTGGCGCTCGATGTCACCGACGACACATCGATTGCAGCGGCCTTTGACGCGGCCGAGGCGGCCTTGGGCCCGGTGTCGATCCTAATCAACAACGCGGGACTTTCCACGCAATCGCCGTTTCTCAAGGTCAGCCCGCGCGAATGGCGCGAGACACTATCTGTCAATCTTGACGGGGTGTTCGCTGTCGGTCAGGCAGCGGCAGCCCGCATGGCGAAGGCGGGCAAGGGCGGTTCGATCGTCAACATCGCCTCGATCATGGGTTTCGCCAACGCCAAGCAATTGTCGCCCTATTGTGCGTCCAAGGCGGCGGTCGTCAGTCTGACCAAATCAATGGCGCTCGAGTTGGCGCGCGACCGCATCCGCGTCAACGCCATTGCACCGGGCTATTTTTCGACCGAAATCAATGCCGGCTTCACGGAGACGGAGGGCGGCAAAAAGATGGTGGCGCGCATTCCGATGCGACGGTTCGGCAACCTGCCGGATCTGGATGGGCCGTTGCTGCTATTGGCATCGGACGCCGGCCGCTTCATGACCGGCAGCGTGATCACGGTTGACGGCGGGCAATTGGTGGTGGGCGTTTAAGGGGCGCGCGCCGCTACACCTTCGCCGGGATGACGGGCAGCAAAAGATAAGCCTCGGTGTTGCCGCCGAAATGCAGCGTCGTGGTACCGCCGAAAATATCGGTCGGGCGATCGAGTGGATCATCGTGCAGGAACGGGCCGCAGCCCAGCAACTCATTTTTGAAATTCGACAGCTTGCCGCCGCTGCCACCGCCGTATTCATAGTCGCGGCCGCGGATACTCAAACCGATGCGCGAGCCTTTGCTTACAACGATGGATGTCGGCAGGATTTCGATGTCGAGGCCGACCGGGACACCCGGCGTCAGCGGTTGGTGTTCGTCGTGGACGTGATACGGCCGCCAAGGTTGTGTCAGCGCCGAATCCAATTTGCGATGCGAGGCACGCAACCAGCCCTGACCAACGGGTGTGTGCGGGTCGATTGCGCCTTGGAACACGATTTCCTTCATGTCGGGCGCGAAGACGCGCAGCACGACGAAGATGTCGGCATCAGGCGTGGATGAGGAGACGCAAAGTTTAAGTGCCGACGGCCCGGTCATCTCCGTCTCATGCTCGAAAGGCTCCGAAAGAAAGGTGACGCCGTCGCCGAGCGAACCGAAGGAGATTTTCGCAGACGCGGCGAGCGGTGCGGCGTCTGGGCTCAATGAGTGAGATCGCGGGTCCAGATGCAGTTTTGTCCACTGCGTGCGGCCCAAGGGCCACTCATATTCAGCACGCGCCGCGAAGTTTTCACCGGGGGAACGCACCTGCAATAGCACGCGCGGCTGATCGGCCCAGCGCGCATGCTCGCCCTTCAGATAGCGGTCGAAGAAGCGGCGCTGCAGATCGCGGCCATAATCGGTGTAGAAATGCGTCCAGTGCTCAATGCCGTGCGCCTCAAGAAATTTTTCCGTAGACGCGGCACGCATGAAGCCTTCGAAATTGCCGCGTGTGTGCAGGCCTTGCCCGCCCCAGTTGGCGGCGGTGAGCAGCGGCACGGTGATCTTTTCCCACAGCGGCGACCGCGCTTTGTGATAGGCGTCGTCGAGCGGATGGCTGCGTATTTCGGCACCGAAATCACAACGATTCTGCTGAAGTTGCAGGTCGCTTAGGAGTTCCGGGCCACAGATGAGATGTCCGGTGACGCGGCTGCGGCGGCCGGCTTCGCCCGAGCCGTATTGCACAGTCTTGACCTGCATGTCGAACCAGTTGGCCCAGAACGTCGAGAGAATGCCGCCATGGTGCGTCGCGTCGCGATACCAGTCGGCGGCACCCTCCCAGATGCACATGGCGGCCAGATGTGGCGGCTGCAGCGAAGCCACCTGCCACTGGTTCATGCCATAGTACGAGACGCCGTTGAGGCCGACCTTGCCGTTGCACCAGGCCTGCACGCCGGCCCATTCGATGCAGTCGTAGAAGTCGCGTGTTTCGCGCGACGAAAAATGATCGACGAAGCCAGGCGATGCGCCGCAGCCGCGTGAATCAACCCGCACGCACGCATACCCGAACGGCACCCACTTTTCCGGATCAACCACTTCCCAACTCTGATAGGCATTGGTGGAACCGGCGGTCACATCCGGATGCCGCTCCGCCATGCGGTTCCACGCGCTCGGATAGCCGTCCTGGAACGCCAGCCCTTTCGCATACGGCCCATACGTCAACAGCACGGGATGGGTGCCCGCATCGTCGGGGCGGAACACGTCGGCGCGCAACACGATGCCGTCGTCCATCGTTATGCAGACGTCCCAGTCGATGCGCATGCCATCGCGGACCTCGTGGCGGGTGGGAGGCAGTGCGACGTTGGCACCAGCGGATACGATTGGATTCTCTGGCACGGGACCCTCGGCGGCGACGACGTTTACCGATAGCGTAGTGCCGGCGCGGTTCTAAATGGAATCACAACTGATGCTCGCGCCGATCACGTTTACTGATGCGCGTTGGGCTGCGTTTTGTGCGATTGAGACGACCACACAAACTGGACGGAGCAGACGAATGCGCATTGGTATTGCTGGCTTGGGGCGCATGGGCGAGGCGATCGGCTTGCGGTTGATCGAATGCGGACACGAGTTGTGGGTGTGGAACAGGACAGCCGACAAAACCAAACCGCTGATCGATGCCGGTGCCAAGCTCGCAGCATCGCCGGCCGCGCTTGCGGTTGACGTCGACACGATCATCACGATCGTCACCAACGCCGACGCCATCGCTGCAATCTATGACGGGGCGCAGGGGGTGCTGGCGGCCGATTTGCAGGGCAAGCTGGTGATTGAAATGAGCACGGTGCAGCCGCACGACGAAATTGCGCTGGCAGCCAAGATATCCAGCAAAAATGCGGCTTTCGTCGAATGCCCCGTGGGCGGCACGACGGGGCCTGCGCGGCTGGGGAAACTGCTTGGCCTCGCCGGCGGCAGCGACGCCGACGTGGCGCGCGCGCGGCCGCTGCTCGACCAGATGTGCCGCCGCGTCGCCCATGTCGGCCCGGTCGGATCGGGTGCCAGCATGAAACTGGCAATCAACCTGCCGCTGCTGGTGGCCTATCAGGCGCTCGGCGAAGCCTTCGTTCTGTGCCGCCATCTCGGCATGAACACGACGGCGCTGATGGAACTGTTCGCCGATACGTCGGGCGCGCCCAACATTCTCAAGGCACGCGGGCCGGCGATTGCGTCGGCATTGGCTGGCGAACCGCCGGGCCCGCCAGCCTTCGATATCGACAGCATCCGCAAGGATCTCCGCACCATGCTGGCCGAAGCCCAGCGGCGGGGGGCGGAATTGCCGCTGGTGGAACGCACGCTCGGCATTTTCGACGATGCCGCGCGCGAAGGCTGGGGCGACCGCGACGGCTCACAACTGCCGGCTTATTGGCCGCGCCGGCAGCCGGTTTGAACGCACGAAGTCAAGAGTAAGGACGGCCGTCTGCACGCGCAGACGGCCCGAGCGTTACTCCTTGCGCTTGTTCTGGCGGTTCTCGACGAGATCGTCGACAACGGCGGGTTCGGCCAAGGTCGAGGTGTCGCCGAGGTTGGAGAAATCGTCTTCGGCGATCTTGCGCAGGATGCGGCGCATGATCTTGCCGGAACGGGTCTTCGGCAGGCCGGGCGAAAATTGAATCAGATCCGGCGTCGCCGTCGGACCGATGATCTTGCGCACGTGCGCAGCCAATTCCTTGCGCAGTTCCTCGCTCGCAGGCTCGCCTGAGTTGAGCGTGACATAGCAGTAAATGCCCTGCCCCTTGAGATCGTGCGGATAGCCGACGACGGCTGCTTCGGCCACCTTCGGATGATTGACCAATGCGCTTTCAACCTCCGCCGTGCCGAGGCGATGTCCCGATACGTTCAAGACGTCGTCGACGCGGCCGGTAATCCAGTAGTAGCCATCTGCGTCGCGACGGCAGCCGTCACCGGTGAAATAAGTACCGGGATAGGTCATGAAGTACGCCTCGACGAAGCGTTTATGGTCGCCATAAAGCGTGCGCATCATGCCCGGCCAGCTATCGGTGATGACGAGATTGCCGCTGGCGGCACCCTCCAGCGTCGCGCCCTTGTCATCGACCAGCGCCGGCTTAATACCAAAGAACGGCAGCGTGGCGGAGCCGGGCTTGGTCTTGGTGGCCCCCGGCAGCGGCGTGATCATGATGCCGCCGGTTTCGGTCTGCCACCACGTATCGACGATGGGGCAACGGTTGTCGCCGACGACGCGATGGTACCATTCCCAAGCTTCAGGATTGATGGGCTCGCCAACCGAACCGAGCAGGCGCAGCGATTTGCGGCTGGTGCGGGTGACCCAATCATCGCCGAGGCCCATCAGCGAGCGGATGGCCGTCGGCGCAGTGTAAAAAGTGTTGACCTTCCACTTGTCGATGACGTGCCAGAAGCGCGAGGCGGTCGGATAGTTTGGGATGCCTTCGAACATCAGCGTGGTGGCCCCGTTGGCGAGCGGGCCATAGAGAATGTAGCTGTGGCCTGTGACCCAGCCGACGTCGGCGGTGCACCAATAGACGTCGCCTTCATGATAATCGAACACATACTGGTGCGTCATCGAGGCATAAGCCAGATAGCCGCCGGAGGTGTGCAGAACGCCCTTCGGTTTGCCGGTGGACCCTGACGTGTAGAGGATGAACAACGGGTCTTCGGCGTTCATTTCGACCGGGGGACAGTCCGGCGAAACCTTGACCAGTTCGTCATGCAGCCAGACATCGCGGCCGGCCGTCATCGGCACCGGATTGCCGGTGCGGCGCACGACGATCACTTTTTCGCCGCCCTTGCTGCCGGCGAGCGCTGCATCGCAGTTTTTCTTGAGCGGCACGGTCTTGCCGCCGCGCAGGCCTTCATCGGCGGTGATGATGAGGCGGCTATCGCAATCGACGATGCGGTTCTGCAGGCTGTCCGGAGAGAAGCCGCCGAACACCACCGAATGCACCGCACCGATGCGCGCGCAGGCCAGCATGGCATAGGCAGCCTCGGGGATCATCGGCAGATAAACCGTGACGCGATCGCCCTTCTTGACGCCGTTGGCGAGCAGCACGTTGGCGAACTTGGAGACGCGTTCGTGCAATTGTTTATATGTGATGGTTTCGCTGACGGTGGGGTCGTCGCCTTCACAGATGATGGCGATCTGGTTGCCACGACGCGCGAGATGGCGATCGATGCAGTTGGCTGCGACATTCAGCGTGCCGTCCTCAAACCACTTGATCGATACATCGGGGGCCGCGAAGGAGGTGTTCTTGACCTTGGTATAGGGTTTGATCCAGTCAAGCCGCTTGCCGTGCTCGCCCCAGAAGCCTGTGGGATCGTCGACCGAGCGCTTGTACATGGCCTGGTATTTTTGTTCGTCGATCCACGCGCGGCTCTGCCATTCGGCGGGCACGGCATATGTTTTGTCCGTCATCGGGGATCCCTTGGTATCTGCGCCTGTACTCGGCTTCAGCCACCATTTTACGATCAGTCTGTCGCCGGCCGCAACCGCATCATTGGTCGAAGACCACGCACGGGTATGTTTCCCGCACAAAATAGGTTAATACGAGCACCAAATCGACACCGGAGCAGCCCATGCCATCCGACAGCAACACTCCCGAAGCGGCCGCCGCTCGTGCGGACATCCGCGACCTCCTGGAGAACTGGGTGGTATGGCGCGATGCCGGTCACTGGGAGCGCTTCCGCACGGTGTGGCATGCGGACGGGCGGATGATGGCGACCTGGTTTCAGGGCACCGCCGATGAGTTCATCCGCGTCAGCAAGGACGGCTGGGAGCGGGGCGTGAGTATCCTGCATTTCCTCGGCGGCACGTCGATCGACCTTGCAGGCGACCGCGCCATCGCGCAGACGAAAATGACCATCTCGCAGCGCGGCGACGTCGACGGCGTCAGATGCGACGTGGTCTGCACCGGACGGTTTTATGATTTTCTCGAAAAGCGCGGGGGCCGTTGGGGCCTCGTGCTGCGTCAACCCATTTACGAAAAAGACAGCGTTTTCCCGCTCGACCCATCGCTGCGCCTGTCGCTCGATAAGGAATTGCTCGGGCGCTTTCCGGAAGGCTATCGGCATCTCGCCTATATCCAGACCAGGATCGGCTATCAGGTGAAGCCTGATATGCCCGGGCTGAAGGGGCCGGAAGTTGACGCGCTGTACGCGCGGGGTGCTGTGTGGCTGGCGGGCGGGGGCGTTTGAGATGCGTGCGTGATGTTGCCTGGTTACGTTTCCGCATCCATATTTTCAGACATTTTACTGCGCTACCTCACACCGCTTAACCTGCCGCCCGGCATGGGACGCGGCACGCCTGTGGTGGAGGGCAGGCTGAGCGGCAGGCCGAGCGTCGAGCGCACCGCCAGATAGGCGAAGCATTCCGCCTCGATCAGATCGCCGTTCCAACCGGCCGTTTCGACCGGTTCCACCAGCACGCCTAGCCGTCGTCTGAGACCGTCCATGATGGCTGAATTGTTGCGGCCACCACCGCACACCAGCCAGCGTTGCGGCACGCGCGGAACGTGCGCCAACGCTGCGGCGGTCGCCTCGATGGTGAACTGGGTGAGGGTGGCTAACGCATCGGCGTCGCGAAGTGTGTCGACGATTTTGGCCTGCGCGTGGAACGCATTGCGGTCGAGCGATTTCGGTGCGGCGGCGGCGAAAAACGGATGCGTCATGAGTTGACTTAAGATCGCCTGATCGACGCTGCCCTGTGCCGCGATGCGGCCACCATCGTCGTAAGCGAGGCCGAAGCGTTGCCGCACCCCATCGTCGATCAGGGCCGAGGCGGGGCCAGTGTCGAACGCGATGATATCAGCCCCGTCGATATAGGTGACGTTGCCGACGCCACCGAGATTGAGCACCATCAAGGGTTGCGGCAGCGCGGCGGCGAGGGCCGCATGATAAAGCGGCACCAGCGGCGCGCCTTGCCCGCCGGCCGCCACGTCGGCCAAGCGAAACTGATCGACGACGGGAATGCGCAGCCGCTGCGCCAGTACGGGGCCGAGGCCGAGTTGCCGTGTGAAGCGCTGGTCGGGCCGATGATACACGGTCTGGCCGTGCAAGCCGATGAGGTCAATGTCGGCCGGCGTCAGCCCCTCGCGTTGCATATGGCGTTCAATGGCGCAGCCGAACGCGTCCGTCACAGCGTCCTCCAGTTCGGTGAGCGGATCGGTCATTGCACGTGCCGGATCGCGCAGAAATGCTTGCAATGCCTCACGCAGGGACGGGGGATAGGGATACATCGCGCCGCCGCGCGAACGCACAACCGCGAGCCCGTCAGTCTCGATCCCAGCCACATCGATGCCGTCCATCGAGGTGCCGCTGATGACGCCGATGGCGGATTGGACGCGGGCGTCGATGGTCATGCGCGGCTCGCTGGGTTGATGCGTCGCAAATATTACAGGTCATTGGGTACGCGGCGCAACCGATCCGGCTTTTTAGGCGGGACAGAAACAGCCGGCACGCGAACCGAACACCGGTAGCTGAGATGAGGGCGAATTGTCGCCGGTCAGATCACGGGCTATCGGTACCATTGCCTAAGATGTAATGCTCGTTTTCGAACTCGGGGAAGCTGAGACAGGCTCGAGGCTGGCGTGCACGTGCACTCACTCGACGCGAAGTTGCGAAGACGACGATTGGAGACGGATATGGATAGCAAAGTCAGCACGGCTGCCGGCCGATGCCCGGTGATGCACGGGGCGAACACAACGACGGGCACTACCGTCTTGGACTGGTGGCCAAATAGCCTCAACCTCGACATCCTCCACCAGCACGACGGCAAGACCGATCCGCTGGGGGCAGGCTTTAACTACCACGCCGAAGTCAGCACGCTCGATGTCGCACAATTGAAGGCTGATCTTAAGGCATTCATGACGGATAGTCAGGACTGGTGGCCAGCCGACTGGGGCCATTATGGCGGCCTGATGATCCGCATGACGTGGCATGCCGCGGGCTCCTATCGCGCCGCTGACGGCCGCGGCGGCGCAGGTACCGGCAACCAGCGCTTCGCGCCGCTGAATTCCTGGCCCGACAACGTCAACCTCGACAAGGCGCGCCGGCTGCTGTGGCCGATCAAAAAGAAGTACGGCAACAAGCTGAGCTGGGCAGACCTGCTGGCGCTCGCGGGCACGAGTGCCTACGAATCGATGGGGCTCAAGACGTTCGGGTTCGGTTTCGGCCGCGCGGATATCTGGGCGCCAGAAAAGGACGTCTACTGGGGCGCTGAAAAAGAGTGGCTCCTGCCAAGCGACCAGCGTTACGGAGACGTCAACGACGCGGCGACGATGGAGAACCCGCTCGCTGCCGTTCAGATGGGGCTCATCTACGTCAATCCCGAGGGCGTGAACGGCAAGTCCGACCCGCTCAAGACAGCAGCCCACGTCCGCGAGACGTTCAAGCGCATGGCGATGAACGACGAGGAAACCGCAGCGCTCACCATCGGCGGCCACACGGTCGGCAAGGCCCACGGCAACGGCAATGCCGATCTACTCGGTCCGAAGCCAGAGGCCGCAGCGCTTGAGGAGCAGGGCTTCGGTTGGATGAACCACGCCACGCGCAGCGTCGGCCGTGATACGGTATCGAGCGGCATCGAGGGCGCGTGGACGACCCATCCCACCAAGTGGGACAACGGTTATCTCTATCTGTTGCTCACCTATGATTGGGAGCTGCAGAAGAGCCCGGCGGGAGCAACGCAATGGCACCCGGTCAATATCAAGGAAGAGGACAAACCCGTCGACGTCGAGGATCCGTTGATCCGTCGCATGCCGATCATGACCGACGCCGACATGGCGATGAAGATGGACCCTGCCTACCGGAAGATCTGCGATCGGTTTTACATCGATCACGCCTATCTCTCCGAGACGTTCGCACGCGCGTGGTTCAAGCTGACGCACCGCGATATGGGGCCGAAGGTCCGCTACATCGGGCCGGACGTGCCGAAAGAAGACCTGATCTGGCAGGATCCTGTCCCGCCCGGCCGCAAGGACTACGACGCAGCCGCGCTCAAGGCGCGCATCGCGGCGAGCGGCCTGTCGACCACTGACATGATCGCGACCGCTTGGGACAGCGCCCGCACCTATCGTGGTTCAGACAAGCGCGGTGGCGCAAACGGTGCGCGTCTACGGCTGGCACCGCAAAAGGGCTGGCTGGGCAACGAGCCGCAACGTCTGCAGCGCGTACTCGAAGTGCTCGAGCCGATCGCAGTGCAGTCCGGCGCGAGCGTCGCCGACACTATTGTGCTGGCCGGAAATATTGGTATCGAGAAGGCCGCGAAGGCCGCCGGCGTCGACGTCAAGGTGCCGTTTTCGCCAGGCCGAGGCGACGCCACCGACGCGATGACGGATGCAGAGTCGTTTTCCTTCCTCGAGCCGGTCGCCGACGGTTATCGCAACTGGCTAAAGCAGGATTATGCAGCCACGGCAGAGGAACTGCTGCTCGACAGGACCCAGCTCATGGGGCTGACCGCGCCTGAGATGACCGTGCTCGTCGGCGGCATGCGCGTGCTCGGCACCAACCACGGCGGCACGAAGCATGGCGTGTTCACTGACCGCGTCGGGGCACTGACGAATGACTTCTTCGTCAACCTGACCGACATCGCCAACGCGTGGAAACCCACCGGTTCCAACAGCTACGACATCGTCGATCGCAAGACGGGCGAAGTGAAGTGGACGGCCACGCGTGTCGATCTGGTGTTCGGCTCGAATTCGGTGCTGCGCGCCTATGCCGAGGTCTATGCACAGGACGATAGCAAGCAAAAATTCGTGGCGGACTTCGTTGCTGCCTGGGCCAAGGTGATGAACGCAGATCGCTTTGATCTGGCGTGATATGTGTGGGAAGCGTTTGCAGGCAAACGCTTCCCTTGGCGTAAACCTATCTCAAACGTGTCGCCGACTGTGAAAGCACGCGGGCAATTGCACCGTCACTCACTCTCCCCATTGCCCGTCGCAACGAGGGAGAGGGTCGCGGTGGGCGACCGCATGATCCGACAATTTCCAAGCAGAACCTGACAACGGTCAAAGGACTTGGCGACGTTCGCGCCTGCCGCCCCACTCACACCGCCACCAGCTCCACCATCACCTGCCGTGTCGCGACTTGATCGCCTGATTTGACTGGCAGCGACGCAATCGTACCGTCGCGTTCGGCTACGATTTCGTGTTGCATCTTCATGGCTTCCAGCACGACCAGCCGTTGCCCTTTGGTCACGGCGTCGCCGGCATTGGCATAGACAGCCACGATGCGCCCGTTCATCGGCGCGCGCAAAATCGAGGCGGCCAGCGCCTCGTCCACAACGCGCGGGGCCAGCGTCACATCCTCAGCCGTGACAGACACATCGCCGAGATCGAGGTGTAGGCGCTGGCCGTCCCACGCCGCATGTGCCGTGCGCGTGTGACCATCCACGTCGAAGCGAACCGCCCCCGTTGCTGCCCCCAACACCTCGATCACATACGTTGCTGCGGCCGCCTCGACGCGCCACGCACGCAGGCCCGCAGCGGTCACCTTCATGTCCGTCACCGTTCGCCCCAGCGCAACCTTCATGGGGATGGCGCGCGGGCCTGTCGAGCGCCAGCCGTCGTTCCGGGTTTGCCGCGCAGCCAGCAGCGCCGTCGCCAACGCCGTCATGACCGCATCCGGTTCCGGCCGCGCCAGGCCCGCACTTTTGGGCTGGAAATGCGTGGGAATGAAGCCAATCGTCGCGCGCCCATCAACGAACGCTGGATGGCGCAACGCCGCCAGCAGGAATGCCCGATTGGTTACGATGCCATGCACATGACAGGCGCTCAGCGCCTGGATCAGCCGCCGGCGCGCTTCCTCGCGCGTTTCGCCGTGCGCGATGATCTTGGCGATCATCGGGTCATAATAGGCGCTCACTTCGGTCGGCGCATCGGCCAAGCCGTGATCGACGCGGACGCCTTCCAAAACGGGCATTTCCCAATCGACGATCCGACCGCTGCGCGGCAGAAACCCTCCATGCGGGTCTTCGGCATAGAGCCGCGCTTCGATGGCGTGCCCGCGCATCGCCACGTTAGCCTGCGCGAGCGGCAAGCGCCCGCCGGCCGCAACCTCGATCTGCCAGCGCACGAGATCCACGCCGACAACCGCTTCCGTCACGGGATGCTCGACCTGAATGCGCGTATTCATTTCCAGGAAATAGAACTCGCCATTACCCGTCAGCAGGAACTCGACCGTGCCGGCACCGGAATAATCGATCGCTCGGGCCGCCGCCACTGCAGCAGCCCCCATGCGCTGGCGCAGTTCAGAACTGACAGCCGGCGACGGCGCTTCCTCGATCACCTTCTGGTGCCGGCGCTGGATGGAGCAATCGCGCTCGCCCAAGTGAATGATGTTGCCATTATTGTCACCGAACACCTGGATCTCGATGTGGCGTGCATCGACCACCGCCTTTTCCAGGATCAACTCGTCCGAGCCGAACGCCGCAAGGGCTTCCCGCCGCGCGGCCGCCAATGCGCCAGAAAATTCCGTTTCCATCGACACGAGCCGCATGCCGCGCCCGCCACCACCTGCGGCGGCCTTCACCATCACCGGGTAGCCGATCTTGCGCGCCTCGGCGGAAAATCGTGCGTCGCTCTGGTCGGAACCCTGATAGCCCGGCACGCACGGCACATCGGCTTCCAGCATCAGGCGCTTGGCCGCCGCCTTGTTGCCCATCGCGCCGATGGCTTTTGGCGACGGGCCGATGAACACCCGTCCGGCAGCGCGACAGGCACTCGCAAACTCCGCGTTTTCCGACAGGAAGCCATACCCCGGATGCACCGCGTCCGCACCCGACCGTTTTGCCGCCGCGATCAGTTTATCGGCGTTCAGATAGCTTTCGGCAGCCGCTGCCGCGCCGATATGGATCGCCTCGTCGGCACACTGCACGTGTCGTGCATAGCGGTCGGCATCGGAAAAAACCGCCACCGTGCGATAGCCCATGGCCGCAGCCGTGTGCATGATGCGGCAGGCGATCTCACCGCGATTGGCGACGAGAATTTTACTGAATGCTGTGCTCACGGCGTCATTTTCTCCACCCAGTTCGGCTTGCGCTTCTCGACGAAGGCCGCCGTTCCCTCGCGGCCCTCCGGCCCCCGCACGGCAGCCGCGAAACTGTCGGCGGCGCGGTCCAGCAATTCCGTCATCGGCACGGCCGACGCCGCGCGCAGCATGAGGCGTTTGGTTTCAGCCACCGCGTCCGGCGCGCATTTAAGGATTTGATTGATTGCTGCCGCCAGCAACGTATCGAGCGCTGCGACATCGGCGGCCAGCTCGTGTACGAAGCCCACCGCGCGGGCCTGCCCCCCGTCGAGCCTGGCACCCGATACCGCAAACCGGCGCGCTGCCGTCAGACCGATGCGCCGCACCACGAACGGCGAAATGGCTGCCGGCACGATGCCTAGCGTCACTTCCGTCATGGCAAATTGCGCACTCTCCAGCGCCAGCGTGATATCGGCGACGGATGCAAAACCGATGCCGCCACCCATCGCCGCGCCCTCGACCACGGCGATCACCGCTTGCCGCGCTTCATCGATGGTCAGCAGCATCGCCCCATAGCGACGGTTGCCGGCCTTGAGTTCGTCGGTGACGCCCGGCGCGGGTGGCGCGCCCGCCGTCTGCATGTTTTTGATATCGCCGCCCGCACAAAACGTGCCCCCCGCCCCCCGGATCACCACGACGCGCACATCGGCATCGTCGCGGATGGACTCAAACGTCGCCTGGATCTCGCGCACCATATCGGCAGACAGCGCGTTGCGCTGCTCCGGCCTGTTCAGCCACAAGCGCAACACCGGACCTTGGCGTTCTAGCTTGATGTGGCGGGTGTGGGGGAGGGTGGCTGGCATAAAAGCCTCTTCAAGTTGATCATGGCCGCGATGGCCGCACTGACCGTGTGCTCAATGGTCGACGCCAATCAATGCTTGGTCTTTCTGTCCCCCGTCCCCGGCAGCGTGCCCATCAGCTTGGAGATGATGGTCAACATGATTTCATCGGCGCCGCCACCGATCGAGCCAAGCCGGCCATCACGGAACGCGCGCGACACACGGGTTTCGTTCATGAACCCCATGCCGCCCCAATACTGCAGGCAGCTGTCGGACACTTCGCGGCTGAGGCGGCCGGACTTGAGCTTCACCATCGACGCCAGCTTTGTCACGTCCTGGCCTTTGAGGTAGAGATCGCAGGCGCGATAGACGAGGGAGCGCAGCAATTCGATTTCGGTGGCCAACTCCGCCAGCCTGAAATGCACCACTTGATTGTCGAGGATCGGCTTGCCGAACGCCACCCGCGTGCGCGTGTAGTCGATGGTTTCCTGGATCAACCGTTCGAGCCCGATCAGCCCGCGCGCACCCGCCCACAGCCGCTCTTCCTGGAACTGCTGCATCTGGTAGGTGAAACCCTTGCCCTCCTCGCCGATGATGTAACGCTGGGGAATGCGCACATTGTCGAGGTGCACTTGTGCCGTATCGGATGAATGCATGCCCATTTTGTCGAGCCTGCGCATGATCTCGACACCCTTGGTTTTCATCGGCACGCACATCAAAGTCTTGTTGCGATGCGGTTCGCCGTCGGACGTATTGGCGAGCAGGCACATCCAGTCGGCCTGCGTGCCGCTGGTGGTCCACATCTTGCCGCCATTAATGACGTAATCGCCGCCGTCCTTTCTCGCCGATGTCTTGACGCTGGCCACGTCCGACCCCGCGCCGACCTCCGAAACACCGAGACACGCGACGAAATCGCCGGCCACCGACGGCGCGAGAAATTCCTGGCAGACGACATCGGAGCCAAAGCGCGCGAGTGCCGGCGTGGCCATGTCCGTCTGCACGCCGATGGCCATCGGCACGCCGCCGCAATTGATGTGGCCGAGTTCTTCAGCCATCACCATCGAATAGGAATAATCGAGCCCGGCGCCGCCCCATTTTTCGGGCTTGCAAAGCCCCAGAAAACCCATTTTGCCCATCTTTTTGAACAACTCGTGTGCCGGGAAGATGCCGGCTTTCTCCCACGCGTCGACATGCGGGTTTATTTCCGCCGCGATGAATTTCTGCAGACTGGACCGAAGCTGATCGTGTTCAGGGGTGAATTGCATGTCCGTTCCTCAGTGCGATAGTCTTAGCTTCAACTGGATAGGGCGCTTGCTGCGGAACAATCGGCAGCTTTGGCGGTTCATTGCCCGTCAATGCTCGATAGAGATCACCACAGAGGTTATTTTCCTCAAAAGCGCCCCACGCCGAACGTGGTAGGCCGGAGCGGGCGAATGTCGGCTTCACGGCAGATCGACAAACACATGGCGAGCACGCGCCGGCTGTCGCATGGATCGATGATGCCGTCGTCCCATAGCCGTGCGGTGGCAAACAGCGCCGCGCTCTCGCCATCCATGCGCTTGACGATGCCGGCCTCCATCTTATCCAGCATGGCGCGGTCGACGGGCTTGCCTTCGCGCCTGGCTTTTTCTTCCGTAACGATCGACATGACTTTGGCGGCCTGTTCGCCACCCATGACAGCGACCCGATTGTTCGGCCACGCGAAGATGAAGCGCGGATCGTAGGCGCGGCCGCACATGCCGTAGTTGCCGGCTCCGAACGACGCGCCGATGTGCAACGTGAGCTGCGGCACGGTGGCGTTGGCGACCGCCTGGATCATCTTCGAACCGTGCTTGATGATGCCCGCCTGCTCCATTTCGCGGCCGACCATATAGCCCGTCGTATTCTGCAGATACAGGATCGGGATGTTGGACTGACAGCAGAGTTGGATGAACTGTGCAGCCTTGGTCGCGCCATCCGCATCGATCGGACCATTGTTGCCGATGATGCCGAGCGTGTGGCCCTCGATGGCGGCGTGCCCGCAAACCGTATGCACGCCGTAAAGCGCCTTGAAATCGAGGAAGTCACTGCCGTCGACCAATCGCGCGATCACTTCGTGCACGTCGTAGGG